>NZ_CP084222.1:1200519-1500649 GCF_020268605.1 Arsenophonus apicola | reverse complement strand
CTTTTACGCCAAAATCATCTCGCAACTTTTTTTCCCAAGTGGCAATCAATTTCTCGCGCTGATGGCAACGCTTGGCTTATTTGCTGCCGGTTATTTGGCTCGTCCATTAGGTGGCATTATTATGGCGCATTATGGCGATAAAATCGGCCGTAAACGCATGTTCAGTCTAAGTATATTTATGATGGCTCTGCCTACTTTAGTCATAGGATCACTGCCCACTTATGCAACGATTGGTATCGTAGCTCCACTGTTATTACTATTGATGCGTATTCTGCAGGGAGCAGCAATTGGCGGAGAAATGCCCGGCGCCTGGGTATTTATCGCTGAACATACGCCAAGACAGCGTTATGGTTTAGGAATTGGTACACTGACTTCGGGCATTACCGGTGGTATTTTACTCGGCTCTTTAGTTGCCATTAGCATTGAATATCATTTTAGCGAACAACAAATTGTTGATTTTGCCTGGCGCATCTTATTTATTATCGGTGGTATATTTGGCTTTATTTCTGTCTATCTGCGACGCTTTTTACAGGAAACTCCAATATTTAAAGAATTAGCGGCGCAAAAAGCGCTTTGTAATGAGTTACCGATCAAGACGGTGTTAACATCCCATAAACAGGCTTGTTTGATCACCGCTGCGTTAACCTGGTCCTTATCTACCGCTATTATCGTGATCATTTTAATGACGCCTGACGTTATTTTACGCGGGATCTACCATATTGATCGCAATAGCGCCTTGCAAGCCAATTGCGTTGCCGTGCTGATGTTGACAATTGGTTGTATTTTTTGGGGTTACTTAAGTGATAAAATTGGCTCTCGTATCACCATGCTAATTGCCTATAGTGGACTTATTATTTCAACTAGCTATTTTTATTATATATTATCACCCTCTCTCTCCTTTTTAGCGTTAAGTAGCTATTATGGCATTATGGGACTATTCGTTGGCGCGGTTGTTTTAACACCGATTATCGCTACCCGTGCGTTCCCTCCGGTTATCCGCTATTCCGGCCTGTCCTTTGCCTACAATATCGCTTATGCGATCTTCGGTGGCCTAACGCCAATTATCACTGGCTTCTGGTTACAACAGTCTCAGTTGGCGCCAATTTACTATGTCAGTATCGTGGCAGTATTAGCTATTTTGGTTGGTTTTTTACCCCTAGCTTATCAAGGATGGCAAAATCCTCAACCAGATAAATCCAATCCTAATAAAGAGTATCAGTCATAAGACTGATACCTGAGCGGAAAAATCGGGGCTAACTGACGATAAAAATGCCAGTATTAACTCCAGGCCGGTGGCATAATGCTAGCCAGCGTGGTAGGGAAATGATTTTTTATATGCTCAACCATTATGGTTGACAGCACAGCCGTACAGCTAAAGGCATTATTGTAGCCCAGCAATCTATCGCTCCAATCTTGATACTGTTCTTCACAAGCAAATGTTTGCGGTGCCAATTGATGTGCCTGCTCCATTAAAGCAAAAGCAAAATACCTTAATGCATTTGGTGACTCGGTTCCAGTGCCAAATATTGCACTGGAAGAATATTTACTAAAGACAGCGGCCAGCGTTAATAAGGTTTCTGCCTGCTTTGATCTATCTGCGTTAGACAAATTATAAGCTTGCAGCAATTGTTGCCTATAACCATCAGTTAAACGATAACCTGCCGCATCATTTTCCGTATATGGCATAAACTTATTATTAAATATGGCTGCCAGTTTATTCTGACTGTAAAAATCAATTAATTTTATTTGAGAAGTGCGTTGTTTTGTCGCGGTTTGAAAGGTGGACTGTAAGTCACCTAGCTGTAAGGTAGTTAATAATTTGCTAAATTTTGCTCGTTGTTGTTGAAAACGATAGTTTGGCATAAATAATTTAAAATGATGCTGAAAAAGATCATCTAACTGATAATCTGCCGGGCCGATATTCTCCTGCCCCTGATACAAATAGAAGTTATGCCAGTTGATATCCACTTTTTGCGCTTGTATACCGACCATTTGCTGTAGCTGATTTTGTGACATCATCATGGCATAGTGACTATTTTGCTGTGGGGAGAGCAATATAAAATTATAAGCATCTTTATTAGACCAATCAGAATTGCCGGCATAATTACCAAAATCAGGCATCATCGTATAAAGTGCAATACGTCTATCTTGCAGATAAAAATCATACAGCGTTTTAGTCTGCTCTTTAAGGCTGCTATCCCCCGCCATTATTTGTGAAATTAACTGAATAAAGGCGCCATTATGGCTAAACATCAGCTCTGGCTTGGTATACATACAAGTCAGTAAAGTTGCTACCAAAGGATCGTCTAATATTGGCATCATGCTGATATTATATTGTGTCAAATAGAGTGGCAAAATATTGTTATTGAGCCAGTTGATGATATCTGGATCCTGATTATAGGGTGCTTTTGCCAAAGTATTTAACAAAGGCTCAACCACCGATAATAGTGAAACTTCTTCAGCGCTGTTGTCTAATGAATTCATTAGCTGATGTACCAAGGTAATTTTTATTTTATTATATTTTTCATCGATACTATCAATGGTCGTTAACAAACTAGAATCATTGTTGATATAATTAAGATAACGATCTAAATTATCAATATTCCAAACCGGTAAAGCGATATCACTTAGCTTTGCCTTGTCTAAATTAGCACCAGTTAAAATAGCACCATTCAGATTGGCCCCCTTAAAATTAGCCTTACTTAAGTCAGCCCCATTCAACTTAGCTTTAGTAAAATTAGCGTTACTTAAATTGGCACTATTCAACTTAGCGTTAGTGAAATTAGTGGAGCTTAGATTAGTGTGGCTTAAATTAGCTTCTGCCAGATCAGCCTCAATAAAAACACTGGATTGTAAATTAGAGTGACTAAAGTCAGCCTGGCGCATATTAGCTTCGACCAATTTGACTTGCTGTAAATCAGCCTTCACTAACTTAGCATTTTGCAAATTAGCCCCATTTAGCTCAACATCAAACAGCTTAGCATCATTTAAATTGGCATCACTCAGATCCGCCTTTATTAATTTAGTTCTATACAACCTAGCATGGCATAACGTTGCCATATTCAGCTTAGCACCATTAAGACAGGTATAATCAAGATTGACACTATCCAATCTGGCATATTTTAGTGTGGCATCTGTCAAATTAGCTATTTGCAGATTGGCGCCATTTAAACGGGCTTTATCTAAATTAGCTTCTTGCAATCTAGCCCGCTCGAAATCAAGCATTGCTAAATCAACTTCGTTTAGTTGAGCTTTACGCAAATCTAGCTCAGCACCAACCGGACGTTGCATAATTAATTTATCTAAAATCTCACGTTTGCGTTGTTGTAAATCTCTTTTGTCATCAATACCACAATCATCAGAAATGACCTGCCTTAAAATTGTTAAGTCAGAATGTGGCTCTGAGGGTGTATCAGTAGTTGAGCGAAAGATAGAATTAGCGCCATTAGAAGAGGAAACTTGCATAATCACTCCTTGATTAATTTATAAATGTGGAAAGGGTAATATACGAGTGATTAAATAGAGTATGATTGCAAAAAACCGCTATTTAATGGCTATTAATTATTATTTAATCATTTTTTGACTTTTATTATTTTTTTATCTGTTTTAAAAAATATTTTTGGCTAATTATGTTGCATATCTATTAGGCAAGCTTGTGACGAAAGCTGACAAAATTAACGTCTCTAATAACAAATAATCAGAGACGACTCATCGATTAAATTTAAGGTGATATAATCAGCGCAACTAACTCCAGGCCGGCGGCATAATACTAGCCAGTGTGGTAGAAAAATGTTGTTTTATATGGTTAACCATAATAGTGAATAACACTGCTGTACAACTAAATGCATTATCGTTGCCTAGCAATCTATTGCTCCAATCTTGATACTGTTCTTCAGATGAAAATATTTCAGGTGCCAATTGATATGCCTGCTCCATTAGAGCAAAAGCAAAATACCTTAATGCATTAGGTGACTCGGTTTCAGTACTGAATATTGCGCTGGAAGAATATTTGCTAAAAACGGCGGCCAGGCTTAATAAGGTTTCCGCCTGCGTTGATCTATCTGCGTTAGACAAATCATAAGCTTGCAGCAATTGTTGCCTATAATTATCGGTTAAACGATAACCTGTCACGCCATTTTCTGTATATTGCTTAAACTTATGGTTAAATATTACTGCCAATTTTGCCTGACTAGCAAAATCGATTAACTTTATTTGACAAAAAGGTTGTGTTATCGCTGTTTGAAAGATCGACTGTAAATCACCTAATGCCAAGCTAGCCAATAATTTTTTAAAGCTGGCTTGCGATTGATGAAAACGATAGTTTGGCATAAATAATTTAAAATGATACTGAAAAAGATTATCTAACTGATAATCCGCCGGGCCAATATTCTCCTGCCCCTGATAGAGATAAAAGCCATGCCAGTTGATATCCGCTTTTTCCGTTTGCATATCCAGCATTTGCTGTAACTGATTTTGTGACATTATCATGGCATAGTCACTATTTGACTGTACAGAAAGTAGGATAAGATTATCGGCATCTCTAGTAGACCAATCAGCCTGACCAGCATAATCACCAAAATTACCTTCAGTATAAGGGATAATACGGTTATCCTGTAGATAATAATTGTACAGCGTTTTAGTCTGATGCCTGAAGCAACTATTACCCGCCATTGCTTGTGAAATCAATTGAATAAAGGCCCCATTATGGCTAAACATTAGTTCCTTTTGCTTGCTAATACAACTCAACAAGGTTGGCAACAGGGGATCAGTCGGTATCGGCATCATGCTGGTATCATATTTGGCCAAATAAAGGGGCAAAATATTGTCATTAAGCCAGTTAATAATTTTCGGATCCTGATTATAAGGCGCATTAGCCAAAATATTTAACAATGGCTCTACCACCGATGACAGTGAGATATCTGGGCAACGTTGGTCTAATGAATTAATAAGCTGATGCACCAGCGCTATTTTCTCGTCACGATACTTAAGATCAATGCTGGCGATGGTTTTAAGCAGACTGGTCCTATTGTTTATGTGATTAAGATAGCGATCCAGATTATCCTGGTTCCAGCTAGGTAGTTTTATATCGCATAAGTTTGCACCCGCTAATTTAGCCTCACTTAGATTAGCCCCAGACAAATCTGCACTACTTAAATCCGCGCCACTTAAATCAGCGCCACGTAAATCCAACCCACTTAAATTTTTGCCACTTAAATTTGCTCCACTTAAATTTATCCCACGTAACGTCGTGATATAGATATTTGTTTTTCTAAAATCCACCTCTCTTAAATCCACTTTCCGTAAATCTACGCCTAATAAATTCACTTTAGCGAAAGTAGCCCCACGAAAACTTGCACCTGCTAACTTCGCACCAATTAACTTTACATTAGTCAAATTCGCACCAGCTAAATCTGCCGCCCTTAAATCTACGCCAAATAAATCGACATCAGTTAAATTCACGCCACGTAAATTAGCACCATGTAAATTTGCACCACGTAAATTGGCACCACCTAAATCTGCATCACTCAAATCGGCATCATGTAAATCCGCACCACGTAAATTTGCTTGAGACAAATTAGTTTTTGTCAAATTAGCAGCTATCAATAACGCATTTTTCAATTTACTATGATTTAAATCAGCATGTTGCAGTTCAGCGTGAGATAAATTGACTCTGCTCAAGGGTAAAGATGCCAAATTGGCATCTTGCAGATCAATACCTGATAAATTATTGCCACTGAGGCGGATCTTAATTAAAAATTGGCTAACAAAATGGCAGTCCTTGTTAATTAATTTCTTTATGCGCTGACAATTATTTCGATGTACCACCTCTTTATGATTATTGTAAATAGTCAAGATTGTCTGGCTTAAACGTTGGAAACGGGAAGATGAATCTGAAGCACTGTGAGCTGAATTAACGATAACATCGGCACGGTTAGTGGTTGTCACACGCATACACATTCCTTGATTAGTTCATAATGAAAGCGAGATAGTATGTTAGTTATTGATAAAATAATATGATATAAAAAACCACTATTTAATTACCCCTAGCAATTCTTTTTTGTTATTACATACTTATCTAAATGGCAGTAATAAACATATTTGTTATTAATCACTATCTTTAACCTATACCCTTTAGCTAATTTATGCTTATCACTGACTGACTGATATAATTTCCATATTTCCTTCATTTTTTTATAGCAAATACTCGCTAAACTATAGAATGAAAATAATTTATTTAAGCAATTAAAAAAATATTTACTATTGCCAGCACAATAAGAACGCTAAGGACATGATGAACAAAAATAATCGCCGCCGAAAAATTGTCATATCTGCTATTGCCATTGTTTTTTTATCCTTTATTGGGATGTTTACCTGGCATTATTTTTATCCACAAACCACAACGTCAGGTTCCTTATCAACAACGCAAGCACCAAACCAAAGCTCAACTAAATCACGTAAAATACCATTACCGCCGGTGCAAGCGGCATTATCAGTGCGACAAAGTATTCCCCACATTCTGACTGCATTAGGTACCGTACAAGCTGCCAATACCGTAACGGTAACCAGCCGTGTGCAGGGACAATTAATGGCACTCCATTTTACCGAAGGACAAACGGTTAAAGCCGGCGATCTATTAGCTGAAATCGATCCGCGGCCATTTCAAATCTCGCTGGCACAAGCAGAGGGACAATTAACGAAAGATCAGGCACAATTACGTAATGCCAGACAAGATTTAGCGCGTTATCAAAAACTAGCCGCCAGTAAGGTTATTTCACAACAAGAGTTAGATAAACAGCAAACCTTGGTTCAACAAGCAGAAGGCAGTGTTAAAATTGATCAAGCAGCAATCAGTAATGCTAAACTGCAACTGACCTATAGCCGAATTACGGCACCCATTGCCGGTCGTGTAGGTTTAAAACAGGTCGATATTGGTAATTTCATCGCCGGCAGTTCAACTTCACCTATCGTTATCATCACTCAAACAACCCCGATTGATGCTCTTTTTGCACTACCTGAAGCCGATATTTCGCTGATCAAAATCGCTCAACAGCAAAACACTAAAATTCCAGTGATCGCCTGGGATCGCAATAATAGCGCCCAAATTGCAGCCGGTTATCTGTTAAGTACCGATAACCAGATTGATAGCACCACTGGCACATTAAAAATGAAAGCGCGCTTCCCCAACCAAGATAATAGGCTTTTTCCTAACCAATTTATCAATATCCATATTCAAGTTAATACGCTAAAAAATGTGGTGGTGATCCCAACCGCCGCCTTACAAATGGGCAGTATTGGTCACTTTGTCTGGACAATAGATAAAAATAATGTTGTCAGTAAACAGAAAGTAACAGTGGGTTTACAGGATGGTCAAAAGACTATTATTAGCACAGGGTTGGACGCTGGTGTTGGTGTTGTTACCGATGGTGTCGATAGGCTGGTTGATGGGGTAAAAGTTCAGGTGGTTACCCCAAACGATCAATTAACTTCCTATGCTAATACGACGGAGAAATCTTAATGCAGTTTGAGACTCCGGAAAAAAGTGGGGGTCCCTCACGGTTATTTATTTTACGCCCGGTAGCAACCACGTTATTTATGGTTGCCATTTTATTGGCTGGTATTATTGGTTACCGTTTTTTACCGGTCTCAGCCTTGCCACAAGTTGATTATCCGACTATTCAAGTCGTCACCCTCTATCCGGGTGCCAGCCCTGATGTGATGACTTCCGCTATCACCGCACCATTAGAACGTCAGTTGGGACAAATGGCTGGTTTAAAGCAGATGTTTTCCCAAAGTGCTGGCGGTTCTTCAGTAATTACGTTAACTTTTCAATTGTCACTGCCATTAGATATTGCTGAACAAGAAGTACAAGCAGCTATTAATGCAGCCAGTAATCTATTACCGAAAGATCTGCCCTATCCTCCCGTTTATAGCAAAGTTAACCCGGCCGATCCGCCCATTTTAACCTTAGCCGTGACCACCAATGCCCTGCCTATGACCCAGCTGCAAGATATGGTTGAAACACGGGTAGCGCAAAAAATTTCTCAAGTCGATGGGGTTGGATTAGTCACCCTGGCGGGCGGTCAACGTCCGGCAGTCCGTATTAAACTAAACCCCCAAGCCGTTGCTTCTCAGCAACTGGATAATGAAACTATTCGGCTCGCTATTAACAATGCCAATGTTAATTCAGCCAAAGGCAGCCTTGATGGCCCCGCTCGATCAATTACGCTTTCGGCTAATGATCAAATGAAATCATTAGCCGATTATCGCTCACTCATTATTGCCTATAAGCAAGGTGCCGCGATCCGGCTAGGTGATATTGCTACGATTTCACAAGCAGCGGAAAATACGCAATTAGGCGCTTGGGCAAATAAAAAACCAGCTATTGTGATTAATGTACAGCGCCAGCCTGGGGCGAATGTCATTAAAACCACCGATAATATTCGAAAAATTCTACCTGAGTTAGTTAAAAATTTACCAAAAGCAGTTAAAGTTAATATCCTGACCGATCGAACAACGACTATTCGCGCTTCAGTTAAAGATGTGCAATTTGAATTAATACTCGCGATCGCATTAGTTGTCATGGTGATTTATCTCTTTTTACGCAATGGTGTCGCAACCTTAATTCCGAGCATCGCCGTTCCTCTATCCCTGGTGGGTACTTTTGCCGTCATGTATTTTTGTGGTTTTTCGATTAATAATCTCACCCTGATGGCCTTAACGGTAGCAACAGGATTTGTGGTAGATGATGCGATTGTGGTGATTGAAAACATCTCCCGCTACTTGGAAAAAGGGGATAAACCGTTAACGGCAGCGCTGAAAGGCGCTGGTGAGATTGGTTTTACCATTATTTCATTAACATTTTCATTAATTGCTGTGCTGATCCCACTGTTTTTTATGAGTGATATTGTCGGTCGCTTATTTCGTGAATTTGCCATTACGCTGGCCGTAGCAATTTTAATTTCAGCTGTAGTCTCCCTCACTCTGACACCAATGATGTGTGCCCGTTTACTTAAAGCTGAGGTAAAAACCAAATACAATCGTTTCGAGCAAGGCTGTGAGATAGTGTTTGATAAAATGATTGCGATTTATGGCGCCTGGCTTAAACGCATTCTCAATCATGAATGGATAATATTAGCTATCGCGGTCGGCACATTATTACTGACCGCATTACTCTATTTTATTATTTCAAAAGGTTTTTTTCCCTTACAAGACAATGGATTACTGCAAGGTGTAATAGAAGCACCACCATCAAGCTCCTATGCCGCCATGGCTGATAAGCAGCAACAAGTGGCTGAACGAATATTAGCCGATCCAGCAGTAGAAAATGTCATTACTTTTGTCGGTGTCGATGGTAGCAATTCGGCCCTCAATAATGCGCGATTGCAAATTACCCTTAAGCCATTAAATCAACGTCATGAGCGAATTGACGTTATTATCCCTCGGCTACAACATGCGGTTAACAATATTCCCGGTCTTAAGTTATTTTTACAGCCAATGCAAGATTTAACCATTAATACGCAAATTTCCCGTACCCAATATCAATTTACTCTACAAGCAACATCTTTAGAACAACTGTCAATATGGGTACCCAAGCTTCTCAACGCATTAAATGCCGATCAGCAACTTACTGATGTAAGTAGCGATTGGCAAGATAGAGGGTTAATTGCCAATGTAACGGTTGACCGCGATACGGCCAGCCGTTTAGGCATTAGTATGTCGGCCATTGATAACGCATTATATAATGCTTTTGGCCAACGAATGATCTCGACCATTTATACCCAAGCCAATCAGTACCGAGTTATTCTTGAGCATGGCGTTGAAGGAGGAGTTGGTCTGGCGGCATTGAATAATATTCGTTTGCGAAGCAACCAAAATACCATGGTGCCACTTAATACTTTAGCTAAAGTTGCACAACATTATGGGCCTTTATCAATTAATCACTTAGCCCAATTTCCCTCGGCCACTTTTTCCTTCAATGTTGCCAAAGGTAGCTCGTTGGAAGGGGCGGTTAAGGCAATCAAACAGATCGAAGATCAAATTAAATTACCCCATGAGATTGTTACTCAGTTCCAAGGAGCAACCTTAGCATTTGAAAGAGCACTAGCTAACACTTTATGGTTAATATTAGCCGCTATTATTGCCATGTATATTGTGCTAGGTATCTTATATGAAAGTTTTATCCACCCAATCACCATTCTTTCTACCTTGCCCACCGCAGGGGTGGGCGCGCTATTAGCCTTGATGATGGCAGGCTATGAACTGGATATTATTGCCGTGATCGGCATCATATTACTGATTGGGATCGTCAAGAAAAACGCTATTATGATGATCGACTTTGCCTTAGCTGCAGAGCGCGAACAAGGTTTATCGCCCCAGGAAGCCATCTATCAAGCTTGTTTATTACGCTTTAGACCTATTTTGATGACTACTATGGCCGCTCTGCTAGGCGCGCTACCTTTAATGTTAAGTACCGGCGTCGGCGCTGAGTTACGCCGGCCGCTAGGAACCGGCATGGTTGGTGGCTTAATTTTGAGTCAAATCTTAACCCTTTTTACCACACCCGTGATCTATCTACTTTTTGACAGGCTAGCTAATTATTGGAAATCTGGCCGTCAACATCAACAGGTATCAAAAGGAGAGGAGCCATCGCTGTGAAATTGTTCGCATTATTTATCGAACGTCCGGTAGCATCAACCCTACTGAGCGTGGCAATTACCCTTTGCGGTGTTTTAACATTTATGTTGTTACCGATCGCACCATTACCACAAGTGGATTTTCCCGTTATTAAAGTCACCGCCTCACTGCCAGGGGCATCACCGGAAACTATGGCTTCTTCGGTCGCGACCCCTTTAGAGCGTGCTTTAGGTCAAATTGCTGGTATTAACGAGATGACTTCCAACAGTTCGCTCGGTAGTACTAACATTACGCTGGAATTTGATCTTGATAAAGACATCAATAGTGCTGCCAGGGAAGTACAAGCGGCATTAAATGCGGCGCAAAGTATGCTACCTAGCGGTATGCCATCACGGCCACGTTACTACAAAACTAATCCAGCCGATGCGCCGATTATGATCCTAACCTTAACCTCTAATAGCTACCCCATCGGTGAAATATATGACATGGCTTCGACGCGCCTGGCACAACGTCTTGCCCAAATAGCCGGTGTCAGTGAGGTTTCTGTTAGCGGTGGTTCGTTACCAGCAGTACGTATTGAACTCAATCCCTCGGCCCTATTTAATCAAGGGATCGCCCTTGATGCAGTCAGAGAAGCGGTTAATAATGCCAATGTTCGTCGTCCACAAGGTTACCTTCATGATGAACAATCACGCTGGCAAATAAAAACCAATGATGAATTAAAAACCGCTGCCGATTATCGACCGATTATTATTCATTCCCATAATAACTCTGTAGTTAGACTACAGGATGTTGCTAATATCAAAGACTCGGTACAAGACATTCGTACCGCCGGTATGGCTGCCGGCAAACCAGCCATTATTTTAGTCATTCGCCGAGAAGCGGGCGCCAATATCATTGCTACCGTCGATCGTATTCGTGCCGAGCTGCCTGAACTTAGAAAAATGCTACCTGCAAGTATCAATTTAACCATCGCCCAAGATAGAACGCCGACAATTCGAGCTTCGCTGACGGAAGTTGAGCGAGCATTAGCGATTGCAATTGGTTTAGTGATCTTAGTGGTTTTCTTATTCTTACGCTCTGGTCGAGCAACTATTATTCCCGCTATTGTGGTACCCGTTTCGCTAATTGGTAGTTTTTCAGCTATGTATTTATGTGGTTTTAGCCTGAATAACTTATCGCTGATGGCACTAACCGTCGCGACCGGTTTTGTTGTCGACGATGCAATTGTGGTGATTGAGAATATTATGCGCCACATAGAAAATGGTTTAGCGCCACATAAAGCGGCTATTATCGGTGTCAGTGAGGTTGGTTTTACCGTCTTGTCGATGAGTATTTCCTTAATTGCCGTTTTTATCCCACTATTCTTTATGGGGGGATTAGTTGGCCGATTTTTCCATGAATTTGCCATTACCCTAGCCACAGCCATTTTGATCTCATTATTTGTTTCCCTTACTCTTACCCCCATGATGTGTGCTTATCTATTAAAAAAAACCAAAAAACACAGTACCCATAAGATAAGTGGCGTAGGTCGGCTATTATTAAAAATACAACAAAGTTACGGCGTCACATTAAATTGGGTTTTAGCCCATCAACGTAATGTGTTATTAGTTTTATTCGCGACCATGGCTTTAAACATTTATCTCTATATCAGTATCCCAAAAACCTTCTTCCCCGAACAGGATACCGGCCGATTGCTAGGTTATGTTCGGGCCGATCAGAGTATCTCTTTTCAAGCCATGAAAAACAAAATGACACAATTTATGACCCAATTGGCAGGAGATCCAAGCATAGACAATGTAACCGGTTTTACAGGTGGCAGCCGAATTAATAGCGGTTTTATGTTTATCTCTTTAAAACCCCTTAACCTGCGTAAAGAAACCGCTAACCAAGTTATTCAGCGATTGAGAACTCAACTAGCAAATGAACCAGGCGCTAATTTATTTCTTATACCAGTGCAGGATATTCGCGCGGGTGGGCGTCAGGCTACTGCCAGTTATCAATTTAGCCTACTTGCTGATGATCTTAATCAATTACGTCAGTGGGAACCACAAGTTCGTAAAGCCCTGGCTGAGCTGCCACAACTGGCCGATGTTAATTCTGACAAAGAGGACAAAGGCTCTGAAATGGCGATAACTTATGATCGTGACAAAATGGCACAATTAGGCATTAATGTTAAAGAAGCGAATAATTTACTTAACGATGCCTTTGGCCAGCGACAAATATCAACGATTTATCAACCTATGAATCAATATAAAGTTGTAATGGAAGTGGCACCTGAATATACCCAAGATGCCAGTTCATTAGCAAAAATGTTTGTAATTAATAAATATGGCAAAGCAATTCCGCTCTCCTTTTTTGCCAAATGGCAACCCGCTAATGCCCCGTTAAGTGTTAATCATCAAGGGTTATCTGCCTCATCAACGATTTCTTTTAACCTTAGTGAAGGTTATACTCTTGATGATGCCATTGAGGCCATTGAATTAACCATGATCCAATTAAGTGTGCCATCAACAGTGCGTAGTACCTTCTCGGGTACTGCAAAAATATTTCAAGAAACCTTAAAAACCCAATTATTTCTGATTATTGCCGCCATCGGTGCAGTCTATCTTGTCCTTGGTATTCTCTATGAAAGCTATATCCATCCATTAACCATTATTTCCACGTTACCTTCTGCTGGTTTAGGTGCTTTGTTAGCATTAGAGCTGTTTAATACCCCTTTCAGTTTAATTGCACTGATTGGTATTATGTTATTAATTGGTATTGTTAAGAAAAATGCCATTATTATGGTGGATTTTGCCATCCAGGCGCAAAGGCAGGGTCAACTAAGCGCACACGATGCCATATTTAAAGCCAGCTTATTAAGGTTTCGACCCATATTAATGACAACCATCGCGGCGATTTTTGGCATGCTACCGCTAGCACTAGGTAATGGTGATGGGGCAGAATTACGCCAACCACTAGGTATAACCATTGTTGGCGGCTTAATTGTTAGTCAAATATTAACACTCTATACCACTCCAGTGGTTTATCTCGCTTTCGATAAGCTTCAAGGCTATCTACAACAAAAACGCCAGTTGGCGAGGCTTGCATGAAAATACACTTTAGCGGTGTTACCAGTAAGCTTTTTTTTGCTATCTTCGCCCTCTGTCTGTTGATCGTTTTTACTATGCATTGGGGAATTAGATTAACTTTTGAGCAAGGTTTTATTGGCTACATAAAACAAACCAATGAATTACGTACCAGCCTAATTGCTCAAGCCCTGACGGAACAATATCAGCAAACCGGTAATTGGTCTTTTTTGCAACATAATGGCCGCGCAGTAACCAGGATCATTAATACCCTGGAACAAGAAAACTTTCTGCCGACGCAATCTTCAGCAAAAAGCTGGCGTACGCAAGTTTGGATTGTTGATCATAATATGGACAGACTTTCAGGTCGTGGAAAATTACCGATTGTTAGTGAAGATATTATTCAAAAGCCAGTCAAGTATCATAACCAGATCGTGGGTTGGGTGATGAGTAATGCAGCTGATAAAATCAGTCGTGAAGCGGATATTAATTTTGATCGTCAACAACATATCACCAGTTCTCTGGTCACCATGTTCTCATTGCTACTGGCGCTGATCACCACTTTTTTACTGGCCAGAAATTTTCTCAAACCAATTAAACATATTCTTGAGGGGACTCACCAACTTACTACTGGTAATTTTGCCGTTCGTGTGCAGATCTCGAGCCGCGATGAACTAGGCCAATTGGCTAAATATTTCAATCAGTTAGCCTCAACATTAGAAAAAAATGAACATATGCGGCGTGATTATATGGCAGATATCTCTCATGAATTACGCACCCCATTAGCTATATTACGGGGTGAGCTCGAAGCCATTCAGGATGGTGTGCGGCCGCTTTCCGTTACAACATTACACTCTTTATTGGCTGAAACAAATACATTAATTAAACTTGTCAATGACTTACATCAGTTATCCTTGTCTGATCGCGGTTCACTGGTTTATCGAAAAAAAAATATCAATTTAGTCCAGCAAATTGAGTTAGCTATCAGTAGCTATCGTAGCCGATTTGCTGATAAACAAATAACGTTAAATATTACACTGCCTAGTAAAATAACGTTAAATGCAGATCCTGATCGTTTAGCTCAACTATGGCATAATTTACTGGAAAATAGCTTGCGTTATACTCACTCACCAGGCTCACTGGTTATTCAAGGTTATGTTGCTGAACATAGCTTTTATCTCATTTGGCAAGATAGTGCACCCGGCTTATTAGACGATCAATATCCCTATATCTTTGAACGCTTTTACCGGGTTGAAAACTCTCGTAATCGCGCCAGTGGCGGTTCAGGGCTTGGCTTAGCAATTTGCTACAATATTATCGAAGCCCATGGCGGCAAAATTATCGCTTCAGCCTCCTCTTTAGGTGGGGTAAAAATTAGCTTAGAATTACCGTTAGATGATAACCATAAAAGCCAAAGTGTATGAGTTGCGAAAATGTCTGCTACCGTATTTTAGTTGTTGAAGATGAACCAAAGTTAGGCCAACTGTTAGTTGATTATCTGCAAGCCGCAGGTTTTCAGAGTGATTGGCTACTCGATGGTAATAGTGTTATTAAG
The DNA here is from genome assembly GCF_020268605.1 of Arsenophonus apicola. Classification (NCBI taxonomy): domain Bacteria; kingdom Pseudomonadati; phylum Pseudomonadota; class Gammaproteobacteria; order Enterobacterales; family Morganellaceae; genus Arsenophonus; species Arsenophonus apicola. The sequence continues at coordinate 1,485,388 of NZ_CP084222.1, read as the reverse complement.
CAAGTAAAAAATTTTTTACCTGATCTAATTCTACTTGATCTAATGTTGCCAGGAACGGATGGCCTATCAATTTGCCGTCAATTACGTCAATTTTCAGACATTCCTATTATTATAGTGACAGCCAAAACAGAAGAGCACGATCGCTTAGTTAGCTTAGAGATTGGGGCTGATGACTATATCTGTAAACCCTTTAGCCCCCGTGAAGTGATAGCTAGAATTAAAACCATTTTACGTCGTTGCTATCGACAAACTAACGCCCAAAATAGCGATCTGAAGCTGATTATGGATGACAGCGCTTATCAGATCCATTATCAACATCAAACCGTTGAATTAACTCCGGCTGAATTTCGCTTATTAAAATTTTTATCCCAGCATCCAGGTAAAGTTTTTTCCCGTGATAAACTGCTGAATAACCTCTATGATGATTATCGTATCGTTACTGATCGCACCATTGATAGCCATATAAAAAACTTGCGCCGCAAGTTGCAACTATTAGATAAACAACGGCAATTTATTCGTTCAGTATACGGTTTAGGTTATCGTTGGGAACCAGTTTAATTAAATTTTGCCAATCCAGCTGCCGGTTAATTTGGCTTTCATCTCATAAGACGTTAGAATTAACAACTTAAAACTTATCCGCTTAAGAATAAGTACTGACTTGTTATCAGATTGAGAACTCATCATGTTTACGCCAGAATTACTTTCTCCCGCAGGTTCCCTAAAGAACATGCGTTATGCTTTTGCCTATGGCGCTGACGCTGTTTATGCTGGACAGCCTCGCTATAGCCTCCGTGTTCGTAACAACGAATTCAATCATGAGAATTTAGCTAAAGGTATTAAAGAAGCCCATGAAATGGGAAAACGTTTTTATGTGGTGGTTAATATTGCGCCGCATAATGCTAAATTAAAAACCTTTATTCGTGATCTTACTCCGGTTATTGAAATGCAACCGGATGCTTTGATTATGTCCGATCCTGGTCTAATCATGCTAGTGAGAGAAACATTTCCAGCCATGGAAATCCATCTTTCTGTCCAAGCAAACGCCGTTAACTGGGCAACAGTAAAATTTTGGCAACAAATGGGATTAAGTCGCATTATTTTGTCTCGTGAACTCTCTATTGAAGAAATTGCGGAGATTCGCCAACAAGTACCTGAGATTGAATTAGAAATTTTTGTTCACGGCGCACTTTGTATGGCCTATTCGGGTCGTTGTTTACTATCGGGTTATATCAATAAGCGCGATCCCAATCAAGGAACCTGTACCAATGCTTGCCGTTGGCAATATAAAGTACAGGAAGGAAAAGAAGACGCAATCGGTAATATTGTTCATCATCACGAACCTATCAAGATAAAAAATATTCAGCCCACTTTAGGTAGTGGGCAACCCACCGACAAAGTTTTTTTAATTGAAGAAACGAAACGTCCCGGTGAATATATGACCGCTTTTGAAGATGAGCATGGCACCTATATTATGAATTCAAAAGATCTACGGGCAATTGAACATGTAGAACGTTTAACTCAGATTGGTGTTCACTCATTAAAAATTGAAGGACGCACCAAATCCTTCTACTATTGTGCTCGAACTGCTCAAGTTTATCGTCGGGCTATTGACGATGCCGTTGCTGGTAACCCTTTTGATCCTACATTATTAACCACATTAGAAGGCTTAGCTCACCGAGGTTATACCGAGGGCTTTTTACGTCGACATACTCATGATGCATACCAAACCTATGAATATGGTTATTCTGTTTCTGATAGCCAACAATTTGTTGGTGAATTCACTGGCCAACGTAAAGATGGGCTGGCAGAAGTGGACGTAAAAAATAAATTTAGTCTGGGTGATAATTTAGAGCTAATGACACCGGCAGGTAATATCCAATTTACCTTAACTGACTTATTTGATAAAAAAAATCTACCTATTCAAGTGGCACCAGGCAATGGCTATAAAGTTTACCTCCCCATTCCTGCGGACGTTGACCTGCATTTTGCGCTATTAATTCGCAATTTGGCTGGAACAACAACCAGAGACCCCCACGGCAAGCAACAACTGCAAACGGTAAAATAACTGCAAATACTAAAGTAAACAGTAACAAGTTTGCTTTAGTTATAACCCTTTGTTATCAATTTACGCGATCTTAAATAACGATAATATTAATGCATAATTTAAGGAAAAAATGCCATTTTTATGTATTAGATCACAGCAACATAATATTTATTATCATAAGATAGTTAGCGAAAAATGTAGAACTAGAAATTAATAGTAAGACTAGGAACCACCTTCTTTGCTAACTCAATCTCCCTTGAGTTAGCTTTTTCTTTTTGTAGCCGATAAATTTCTACTCTTTTGCCAGCCAATATTGTTAAGCAAAATAACAGTAAATCGTTAATAAAATAGTGCACACCACATTAACCAGCAACTTGAAAACTAACATTAAACTGAAGCGATCCACCTCTCTTAACTAAAGCAATATAGCTTGTTTTTCAAACTATAATGGATAACAATCAATCACATCGTCAATAAACGGGAGTAAATCATGACCGATATCGAGACATTGCTAGGCTCTGAAGCTGACAGTCTATTACAACATCGCTGCCAAACCATCGCCCAAGAAAAATTATACCTCCCCGGCAACGATTTTATTGATCGCGTCATGATAGATAATAACCGCCCAAACTCAGTCTTACGCTCAATGCAAACCCTGTTTGATCACGGCAGACTGGCGGGTAGTGGCTACCTTTCAATTCTACCAGTAGATCAAGGCGTCGAACATTCAGCGGCGGCCTCTTTCGCCGCTAATCCACTCTATTTTGATCCTAAAAATATTGTTGAACTGGCTATAGAAGCTGGATGTAATTGCGTCGCCTCTACCTATGGTGTTTTAGCGGCAGTTTCACGTCGTTATGCGCACAAAATTTCTTTTTTAGTAAAACTGAATCACAATGAAACACTCAGTTATCCAACTCAATATGATCAAACGCTTTATGCCAGTGTTGAGCAAGCTTTTGCCATGGGTGCAGTTGCGGTTGGCGCCACCATTTACTATGGGTCACTGGAGTCTCGACGCCAGATTGAAGAAATTTCCGCTGCCTTTGAACGCGCCCACGAACTGGGTATGGTGACGGTGCTATGGGCATATTTACGCAATTCAGCCTTTCAAAAAGGGAAAAATGATTATCATACTAGTGCCGATCTTACTGGCCAAGCAAACCATTTAGCAGCAACAATTGGTGCTGACATTATTAAACAAAAAATGGCAGAAAATAATGGTGGCTTTAAGGCTATTGGCTTTGGTTATACCGATGAACGGGTATATAGCTATTTGACAACCGATCATCCGATCGATTTGGTGAGATATCAATTAGCAAATTGCTATATGGGTCGAGCTGGGTTAATTAATTCCGGCGGGGCTGCTGGTTCAAATGACCTAAAAGAGTCAGTTCGTACCGCAGTTATCAATAAACGAGCCGGTGGTATGGGATTAATTCTTGGCAGAAAAGCGTTTAAAAAATCGATGAAAGAAGGTATTGCCCTTATAAATGCAGTGCAAGATGTTTACTTAAATAAAAAAATAACCATTGCTTAGTATTTACCACTTAATTAAATAGTATTGTGTTATTAATAATATATGTGTTGACGGTGATAAATGCTAATTTTGTATCACCGTTTATAATTTTTTATTTTTATTAAATCCAATAAATATAGCAAATCATTTACTCTGTATATTGAAATTCTCACCATCGGTTAATGTCGATATATTACAAAAAGCCAAATATAGTAGCTCCTGAGCAAATTAATAACAATAATGGTAGAGTGTTGCAATAAATAACTGATCAAGCTTCCTTGCTAATTATCACTTTATTTATTAGATCTAGGTCGCGAGTGATTAATATTATTTATTGAATCCATGAAATTAATATTTCCATTATCATTATGTTGATTAAAGATCACAATTTTTATATTTTATAAATTAAATAACGTTAGAAATATCACAAGGAGGTAAAAATAATGTTAAAATATCCATATTGTTTTGATACTTTTAGTAATTTTTTAGCTAAATGTGGTTTAGGTAAAATAGAACTAATAACAAAAGGATATTGCTTTTGTTATCAGTTACCGCAGGGAGTAAGCATCTATTTATATAAGAATGGTACAATACTAATACAAGCTAATCCCACAATTAAACAGGCTATTGAAATGACAATAAAAAAATCACTGCAAAAAAAAAATTCAATAGATTTAGCTAATGGAAATATTTATTATGCATACCTAACATAGTTTATAAATAATGGCTTATTATTAATAAGAATAGACTAGAGAAAGTAAAAGCCAATATCTTGATATTAGCGATAATAATTATCATCGCCATTATTCTTATTTCTTTAATACAGCAATATAATAAATCTACTAACAATATATATTTTTCTTGCGTTCTTAATGACTTTATAAATTTTATTTATAATATAAAATTAAATTGCTACAGATTGTTAATTTATAACCATACTATTTAAAACCCGTAGATCAATAGAAAATCGTTCCTTTCAATAGAGTAAAGATGAAAATCATACGATTTGGGGAACAATGATCTCTGCTTAGTTGCTGGAAATTATGCAGCAGGCAAAGTTACCCGTTGATTTTGTCTGGTGTTCTTATGAAGCAGCAACATGTTGGGCGGTGATTGCTATTGATATAGTAAAACTTGCCGCACTGAAAACCCATGCTAGCGATTTTGCAGCACAGATTGCGCAAGTGGTTTTCAACTCTCATGCCGGCTACTTAATTCCCAAGCTTATATTAGTTAGCAATGATATTGATTTTAGTGATATCAATCAGGTTGTCTGGGCGCTGGCGACCCGTTCACATCCAGCCAGAGATCATTTTATTTTCCCTGCCATTAAAGAATTTCCTATGGTACCTTATCTTAATCATGGAGATAAAATACTAGGCTGTGGCGGTAAAGCAATTATTAATTGCCTGCTAGCGGAACAGTACGATGGCAAAATGCATGCCACGACCGCCTGTTTCCAACATTCATATCCAAAGAGTATAAAAAATAAGGTGTTAACTAATTGGAAAAATTATGGCTTTCGCTAAACAATAAATATTAATTGTTTATTTTTTAACGAATTAAGCGCAGGTAAAATTTTTCTTTATGGTCGATAATTATACTTTTGTTAAACAAATAAAATAAATTATTTATATAAATTCTAGTATGTACTAATAACATTTTTTGCAGTAAAAATAATAACAATAACGAATTTGTATGTTTAGTGGTGTCAATATTAATAATTTATAAATCAACCTAGCGACAAAAAGTATATTTAACTAGCTATATATTAAACACTAGCCGAAAATCACTCTTGCAATAGAACTAGCACTTACTATTACTGAATGTGACAAAAACAACCTGATAATTGCGGTAAAATATCTAGTTATTCTAAAGTAATAATTTGTTAAATAGGGATATAAACCCTTTTAAAAATATAAAATTAAAATAAATTACTCATAACTATCAGATAAGCTTATGCTAGTTAAATAATTAATTAGCCTCTATAATTAATACAAATTCAGCATTATATAATGCCAGGCAGATCAAAATGCTCACCGTCATTAAAGCCAAACTTAATTTTTCCTGTATTACCATATTTATCAGTAACACTAATTGTTGGTGTATCAACAGCATTTACCCACTGTGTTTGCCAACTACCACCACATGTTGGCAGCACAAATTTATACAGATATAGTTCAGGGATCTTTTCATCACCATATTGGCTATCAGAGGTGTAAACCGCTGCTCGATAGGTATAATTGCTATCAACTACAAAATATTGGCCATTTACTGAAATAGGTGTGTGTTTACGAGAAGCTTCACTGTCAACTGAGGAAAAAAACCACATATTGACATGATTATCATTATTTCCCGCCCCTGCCGCGCTCTTATGAATAATAGCACATGCCTTTTGAGAACCATCTCTAATGCAAGAAAAGGCATCTTCCGTCACTTCATTATCATAATCCCATTCAATCGGACCTCTGTTTACACTACTATTGGTTAATTTCCCCCCACTAGAAAAATGCCAGCTATCAAACCCAGTAATTTTGCTGGCTGCTTTTGGTTTTAACTGGACACTACGAAATTCTACTTTTCCATCATTATGCGATTTAAAAATTCGTGCCCAAAAACGTGATGCCCAATTAAAATTATTTTTGAAGACTAAAGGACTGGCAACTAGCTCAGTGTTACTTTTGTCATAAACAATTTCTTCAAGCGCCTCAATATGTCTTTTTTTCGGAACGATATACGGTGAGCCTTCTCTTCCACCTGGTCCATTTTTTGTATTTGTACCATTTTGACTGGTATTAAAATAACCTACTTCTGGAATATAGATTCCGGCTGCGATATCGATACTACTCTCTTTTTTAGACGAGAGATAAAAGATAACCTCCAGTTTTGCTGTATCATTTACAACTTTGCTGTTGCTAAAAGCTATATCAAAGGAGGGTACATTAGTATAACCCTTGCTCTTTTCTGAATACACCCACGGATCGCTAGAATTAGAACTGTTATTCTCCCTATTTAATGGTTCCCCATTTCTAAAATAAACTAAATGTAAGTGTTTAAGTAATTCATCAGAAGGAATAATTAATGGCTGATTATTTTTATCAACAATTTTAACTTTTACTGAAATAGCAATTTGATTGGTATCATTACAAAAAATAATTGCTTTTTCAGCTGTTGCATTCCCTACAAAAGATAAATCAAGGCTATCCAAACGATAGAAATTACCCCATATTACATCTATATTAATATTATTCATCTGTTACCTCATATATTTGAAAGAATATCTAAACGTAATTGATATTGGATAAATATCAGTTGGAATATTATCAAAAAAAATTAAAATCATGTTGTTATTAATAGTTAATTTGTTTAAAAAAAAATTCCAAAACAAAAGTAATTATTAAAAAATTATTTTATTTTTTTATAAATAAAAACAACTCCATTAAACATCAATTAACTATAATAAGTAAAAGAGTTTAAAATAACGTAAAAAACAACTATAATAAGTCAATAATTATATTGATTACTAAGATAAAATTAATTATTATCATGATAATAATTAATTATTTAATTTATAAAACATTTACTTTAAATACCAAAATAAAATAATTTTATTATGATAACAAGAATAAAACTTAAACCTTTACATATATTGTTTAAATAATTAAATTGCTATTTAGAATTAAATTATCAACCCTCTAGAGAAATTTTACCTTTTAGTTAACTAAAAAATTATTTATTCTAGCAAACTGAATATTTTGGTATTAATACAACTGAATGATAAAAGAAATTAACACAGAAATTGATCCGAAATTTACCACTGATTGAAAAACTGACAGTTATTTCATTTAAATAGCTATATTCTATATTAATATTGTAACAGCTAAGCAATAACAAGATGTTAAGATCTCCATTTATAATTGACAAAAATAATCTTTGTAACCTTGTAAGACCTTTTTTAAATACAAAAGCATGAAATAACAAGTGGATAATCATTAAAATGAGGTGTAAGTTAAATAAGTTATGAAGATCAATACAGGAAATTAGGTGTTTTGAATAGCATTTTTTTATCTGTTAATATAAATCTCCTTCGAATACCAGGAACCCTATAAATTGGTGTTTCTTTTATTATTGCTTTTAAGAATATCCAGGATTTAAAGAATTAAGCCAAATATTAGTTTAAATAAATCAAAATGATATGAAGCAGCTTAATAAGATGATAACAAGGATGAAATTAAATAGCATCAATTTAATAAATGATGCCATACTAATCTTTATCAAAACTCTACTGGATTATGGTATTAATTTAACTGTTAATGCTCAACCATATTTTCAAATTAAAATCCGCTAACTGAAAAAGAGATGTAATGCTCCTTATTATTTATTAACGCCCTATTTGATTTCCAATATCTCTACCCAGTTCATCAATAGTAATCTTAATATTTGACACTGGTTCGACATACTCTCTTCTAGACTATTTTGCAGTATCTGCGTTGCAATGAACAAAATCATTCAGCCACCAGTAGTACAAAAACTCTCTTACTCCCTAATAAAATGGATAAAACGTTTCAGAATGATTAGGTATTCGTGGAAAAGGATATTCCCCGATTGATATAAAAGAACGATTATGATGCATCCAAGCTGTCGCACCAAACGCCCCCCCTTGCATAAAAGCGTCATTAACCATGTAGTGTGCTGGGATACTAGCACCGGCAATATTCATGGTTTCATACATTGTCATCGTACCATAATATCCTTGTACCGGCCTCTGTGTTAGCTGTGAAAGGCGCTCAGCCACACTGATACCCTCATTCGTCATATCAGCACTATGACAAACCAGCATTCTAATTTCAGTAAAGTTATAATCCATAATACCGTGCTCAAACAATGCATGATAGAGCCCCTCAGCATTTAAGCCATTGACTCCATCTAGAAATACACGTCCCGGTGTACCATGGGATACAATATTTAATCTACGGACAAAATTATCAGTATCAATTGCCACATAAGAAAGATGAACGCCTTGAGACGGAATATGTGGATTTGGGTTAAAACCATTAAATGCGTGAGATCCAAGAACCCTGGGCGAGTCAATTCTCATCTCTCTAATCTTGGTATATTGCATACCAGATTTCATTGCTGTAGCAGCTTTATTTAACCAATAGAGCGCCACAAAGATCTGGCAAATAACTCAATACCAATAGCGGCACCAATCAATCCCGCAGCAAAAGAGATCCAACCCAAAGTTGAGGAGGCTTCTGGGTGACTGTCCTCCATTGCTCCACTGGCAATCGCGGTAATATCGGATACCACGCCAGCTGCACCAACCAGTAGTGTGGTCGTCGAAGCGGCGCTTATCGCAGCCATCACCCCGCCAGCTGCCGCTATCGCCATTCCGCCAGTAATAACCGTCAAGCCAAAACCAATAATCCCGCCGATGATCCCCACAATACTCTGCCAGCTAAGATGTCCTGATGGGTCGGTGTGATTGATCGGATCGCCCGCGCAATAAGCATAAGCATTGATGCCTCCGGCGCCAAAGGGACTTAACTCATCCGGGCAGGTAAAGCGCATTAACACCGGACTGTACGCGCGATAACCATTACCTAAATGATAAACGCCACTGTACGGGTCTGGCCGTTCACCATTAAAGCCCAATAACCCGTCACTTGACTCACCGCTACCATAGGCTGACCAGTTGTGCCTTTTACCCGCCGGATGGTGACCCCCTTGTGACCACAATACACTGGCGTGACTATCGGTCGCCGTTAGTGTTACCCCGCTGTCATCACTCACCCCTAAGCATTGATGACCTGCCTTAATAAAGCGCCGCGCCTGCCCGCCCGTCACTTCATTCACTAGCTCCTGCCCCTGATAATATAAAGCGCGCGTCGGCTCATCATCGAGCTGTTGGCTGATTAACCGATTAAGTGCATCATAATTATAGTGACTGTTGCCTTGCTGACCGCCGATTTGCACCAACTGCCCTAAAGCGTTATAGCGTAACCGCCGGCCAGCCTCATCTTTTGTCAATCGACCTTCGTTATCATACTCAAGGGTGATTTGCGGCGGATAAGCCGGGTGGCTATGGGTCAAAGCGGTTAACTGGGTCGGGTCCTGGGAGTTAGTATAAAAATAGTGGCTCTCATTACCACTCCCATCCGCTAAGGTGGTGGTGACTTTTTGCAGGTTATTTAGTGCATCATACTGGTAAGTTTGCCCCTTCATCCTTTGACCATAGCCATCTTGCGGTAATTCATTGCCACTTAATTGATAATCAATCAGTCGATTACGGTTATCATAACGATACTGCGCCTGCTGTAATACTTGTTGGTTTTGGCTCACCTGTCGTGAGGCCAGTAATCCGTTGGCTAGCCAGCTTTGGCTTATCGTCAGCACGTCACCGGAGGTCGTCTCTATCTGCCGGCTTATCTCGCGCCCCAAATCATCATAACTTAACCGGGTCGTGACCTGATTATCACCACCGGCACTACGGGTGGTTTGTTGTACCAACCGCTTTAATCCATCGTACGCTAACTCCGTTTCCAGCGTGCTATCGGCTATCTTTATCAGACGACCAAGTTCATCATACTGATAGCGCGTTTGTTGCCCGCTAATATCCATCATCCCAGTCAGTAAACTTAATAAGCTGCGTTGATAGTTGGCCGTGCGCGCCTGACCGGCTTGCTGGAATGTCTCCGCTATCACTTCTCCATCCGCCCGCCGCTGGTAACTAATTGTTTGACCGTTCACCTCGGCCGACAGCATCTCGCCGGTCTGGTTGTCATAACGAAAGGTTTGCTCGATATTGGTCGTGGTGAGTTTTCTGACCACATTACCTAAAGCCGGCAGATAATCAAAACTCACCACCTCACCTGATGGTCTGATAATCCGACTGGGTAACGGCGACACCCCGTCATACTGATATTGGGTTACCCGCCCGCCGCTTTGCCGACGTATTATTCGACCCAGGCTATCAAACTGCTGTTCCCCCAATTGCCAACTGCGCTGTTGGCCTTGGCCATCTAACCCACTCACACTAATACTGGTTATTTGCTCTCCAGTTAAATGCGGCGCATAGGTGCGGCTTAATATCGTGCCATCGGCCAGGGTTTGCGTTAATACCCGCCCATGAATATCATAACTGCGCTGCGTGACCTGACCCAGTTCATCGGTCTCATGGCGTAACCGCCCCAATCCATCCCAGCGATACTGTTTACTGCCCTGCGCGTTGCCACGACTATCATACCAGACCTCCTGTTGCAGTAACTGGCTTCGCCTATCCTGCTGTGACCAGTGTTTACCGCTGCTTAACCCACCGCCGCTACCATAGACCGTTTGACTTAGTTGTACGGGATTATTCTCCTGATGCTGCTGATAACCATCGGAAAAACGCAATGTCCGTTGCAAACCCCAGCCATCATACTCCATCTCACAGGCGATTTTTAAACCCGAACCCTGCGTTAATTGACCCGACATACTCAATAACCAGTCCTGGCCGCTACCATGTTGTTGCTCGCCTAACGCGTTATAACGTTGGCGGGTTATCTCATACCACTGGCCCGATTCATAACGATACTGGCCTATCTGGCGGGCCCGGCCATCAAAACAGCTTTTTACTTGTACACCTTTAGCATCCGTTTCGATAGTCACCGGCCCGCTGGCCTCCAGACTATAGCTCCAACGAGTGTGGCTTGCATAACCGGTGCCGGCGGCATGCGTCTTCAGCAGAATGCGCCCCAAATCATCATAATGGTAAGCGATGGTAATTCCCTGGATATCCGTTTCCTGCAATAGTTGACCATTATCCACTTGCTGTACCCGGGTCATGTTACTGGTTAATCCATCATGACCGGTAGAAAATACCGTCTGCACCAACTGCTCACCGGAGACCTGGCTGCTAAAACGCTGCTGACTGCAATAAGGAGTACCGTCCTGATAGCGCGTTTCCGTTATCAATGTGATCCGTCCCAGCTCACTCCCACTGGTTTGGTAGTCCGTTTCGCGCATCACCAACAACTGCTGGTCACCATATTGCGCTTCACTGGCCTGCACAACACCACGATTATTACCCAATACTTTATAGGTATACTGCGTTTTCATCGCGGGTGTATCAGGATAATCACTCGGCCGCGGCGTGATCACTTTTTGTTTGATAAATCGCACAAAACCATTTGGCTCTGCCGGGCACGCACTGCCTTCTCCCTCAGCCGGATAATAAATCGTCTCAGTCACCGTACCATCTGGCCCCTCCTGTCGGGTTGGGTTACCATACTCATCAAATTCAGTCAGGGTGATTTCCTGACGAGTCGCACCGCTGTTATCAATATAATATTGCGTCGTTTTGCGCGGCAATAAAAACTGTGCCGGCTGACCCTCAATAAACACCCCCGGTTGCGCATAATACTCACTCTCACTGCGTTGGATGAGCCCATCACGCCACACTTCTTCTTCAATTTGTAAATGATAATTATTGTAGGTGCGCTTCACCGTCACCACTTGCTCTTCATGGCGAGTCGTGGCAATTGAATCATAGGTATAATTGGTTAACGTGTTATATAAATAGTCACTGTCTGCCGCCCAGTCACCAAAGTTACCATTAAAACCCAGGAAGTTTTGCGTACTGTAACGATATTCCGTCTCACTCACCGCTTGACCACCGCCCGGTAGGTGACGATGGCGTAATACTACCGGTAAGTAGTCCGTCCTGCCCGATGCGGTGGGAAAACGTAATCCTTCGGTACCATGGTAAGTTACCTCATCGCGCATCCCAGTCGGATAATCCACCGCCGACAATAGGCGATATTCTTGCCGCTGGCCCGCCTGACTATAATACATCTGCCAGCTTAAAGCCGGCCCGCTCTGACTGCGGCGCATCACATTATCTAACCAGCGACTATTGGTGAGCACAAAATCCAGTTGATAACGCGCCGTCGTCTGTGGCCAAACCGTCACACTCGCACCGTTATCGCGATAATCTATCGTGCATAACTCACCATACGCATCCTGAATACGCCTTAATAAAGGCACCTGACCATTAAAATCCCACTTCAACGTTACTGCATGACCTAAGGGCGAAACTATCTGGCTAACAACAAAGAAGCCACGTCCCACTAAGGTTAGGTACTCTATTTTGCCTTCCTTCCAAATCACCTGATAACCTTGACTATCATCATGGCCATTGGTAAACACAAAGCGAACATTTTTTAGTTTTTGATGACGAACAACATCACTGCCCGCCGCTATGCGATATTTTTCCCCACTACTTAGCGACAACAGCTGGCTGCGATTATCATATTGGGTTAAGCCTAAGGAAAACCCTTGACCAAATCCCCAGTTATCGCTCGCCAGTGCCGAATAACTTAATGACAAAGATAACTCAGGACCCAGTAACCGATTGGCCGTAAACTGGGCGAGGGGGAAATTGACTTGAAACTGTCCGGTGCGCGGATCAACACCCGTTTGCATGGCACTGACAAAATTGCCAGACTGACTGGTAAATTGGTTATTCATGTTTTGCTCTTTAGTTTGTTAAAGGATTAATGTGATGCTCAAATAAAATTCTGTTATTTCGCGATGCAACTAATATTTATTTTGCTTTGTAAACTAATATCCGCGTTTTACTTTGTATTTTGCGATTTTTGCCAGAATAGCGCTGTTTTAATCAAGTAACGGAGAGAAAGATTATTAAATTTGATGAATTTTATTAATCCAGAAATGACATAATAAAAGTAATTAATTATAAAATAATGACGTTACCAAATAGAATATATAGAAAAGAGATGAAAAATTATTCACAACGATAGATAAACCTTAATATTGTTTTATATTTTATTCTTTACGTATCATGTCGATGCCATACTTTCGCTTTTTATTGGCTCGCTACCAAATAATTTCATTTTTATTTTCTATGACAACCTTAATGAAATATCTCTAATAAAAAATTTTGCATAATTAAAACATCATACTAATTTTATAAAAGATTATAGTTATCTTTATCAAAAATTATAATGAGGAAATATAATGAACAAATTTTTCGAAACACTTTTTATTCTATTTATTCTGACAGCCAATTGTTTATCCTACGCAAGTGATAAAGTTGAAGGACAAAGAAAACCACCAAATGTTTCTGCAATAAATACAAAAATTGAATGTCCATTAGATAAACCTAATGGTAATTGCTGCCCAACCAATGCTAGTAGCGGAGTTGTATGTGATCCTGTAACTGGCACTTGGAGTCCTAAAGAGTAAAAAAATAAAGCTCCACGTGTTTAGAGTGGAGCTTTGGATTAGCCATTTTATCTTTAGATGAATATTAACTCATCCAACAAAACAATAGATAGCTTTATCACACAGACAATTGTCTTTTTTAATAACAAAACCAGCTCGTTGACTGTATTAGTTGGTCACTGTTACCTAACGGCAACTTATATTAAGCCCCAGCAGGTTTAAAATATATGGATAAAAAAGGTATAAAGAGTAGAACCTAGGTTAAGTGATAAAAAAATTATGTTGCCGAATATTTGGTTGTGATAAACAGCGTGAATTAGTAAAGTGAAATCCTGATAAAGAAGTTAGACAATTTTAAAAAACAAGCCAGAGATCGATATATTACTGATAAAAAATAGCAGGCACTTTATCAATCTTCAGCAGTTAGTTTACCCTGCCATTACAATTTGAATACGTTTTTTGAATATGAAGTTTCAAAGGCTATTTTTTGATTTTTTTGTAACCAAGTCTGCTAGCGGCTTTTATGCCATTAAAATTGATTAACCATATACGACAAAATGCTTCTTGTTCTTCTGTGAGCGCCATTTTCATTTCCTTATAAAAAAACCATTCATATGTGATGTTGTTAATCTGATGTAAATTAAGAGTTTTTGTTTAATTAATAGCAATGGAAACAATTTTGCTCAACTTCAAACGTCAATTGGGAGGATCTTGCCTCACCCAGATCGGTGACATAATATTTGTCCTTTATTTTATCCCATTGTCACCCAATGTAGCTGCGCCATTTAAAGCTAACCATTTGATGTAATTAATATATAGTGAATATTTATTACCTTAACCACTTTTTGTTGCAAAGTTGTTAATATCGTCTATTGTTTAATAGCTTTTTCATCAATAACAAGGACAACTTATGAAAACCTTTTTTAAACTAATGACTATTTTATCTGTTTTTGCATTCAGCACGCTACCGGCTACGGCGCATGTTGATAATCAAACAGCGAATACAGAAGAAGCCAGTAATGATAAAGACACTCATCAAGAAGCTAGCAAAACGCAAGCATCTAATTCACAATATCAGCCTGCAGATGAAATTAATATAGCGCCATGAGCACACATGATGTTATCATAGAAATCATAGTGTTAGATAAAAAATAACCTTTCTTAAATTTTTTAGGATAAAATTATGAAAGCATTATTTAATTTATTTATCGTTATTGCAATTTTAACATTTAATAATCATTCGCTAGCTGGTACAAATTCCGAAGCAACAGGAGCACATCCAGTCAGTACCGGGAGCCCAACAACCCCGCTTTGCTGGATAAATAATAATGGTGATCTCTGTTATTATCTCGCAACAGGCGCTACCCATTGCGAACCCGCACCTAATAAAGAAGCATGCCAGCACAAATGAAATAGTTTATATTTTAAATAGATTGTTAAATGAGATATCAATAAACCTACTTAATTGTAGGTTTATTTTTGGTTACAAAATTATCTATAGCTGTTCATAAGCAAAAAATAATTTTTAGATAATGTATTTGTTTTTATCAATAAACCTCTTTGTTTTTTTCTAACTGCCAAAAAAGGTCCTGAGGTTCAATTCACAGCTTAATATAGCGATAATTTTCTTCAGCGTCAGACACCTGTTTAGCAGTTCTTGCGTTATCCGTGCTAAGGGTGATGCCAATAATACTATCGGACTTTGCACACACCGCTTTGATGAGCAACTGCTTTATGCCATTTTGCAAATCGTCAATCAACTTGGCTTTCATATAATTAAGTTGCGAGTTCCGTTGCGTATCAAGTTGAAGCTGTAATTTTACTTCTTTTAAATAACTGTTTTTGAGTTCTGTCTGCTTATTAATTGATCCCTGATCTATTATAGTTAATCCTTAAATTAGACATAATGGTTATATAAAATCATGATCAGGAAAGCGAAAAGATAAGTTATCGCCCGGAAGTGTGTTTCAGCCATGGGCATATTCAACCCTTCAGGCGTGTGTCCATGTTTAAATGTGAAAAGTTAAAGTTACTGATTAATATTTAAGTTAAGATTTCAACTCAGCGTAATATAAATTAATTGGAGTAATAGCTGATTAATGTCAAAAAAAATAATAGCAAAAATATTTTTTTAAGTAAAAGTTGCCGCACTTGAAAATATTGTTCTCAGCATTTTTGTTATTCCTAGATGGAACACAAAAAATACAGCCATTTAAAGTGATTAGACATCTTAATAAGGCACCTAAAATTGCTATAAAAAAATTATCGAGATGGTAAATTATCCTACTTAATATATTGAGTGAAAGAACGAACGGGATAGTTTCCTTACACGGGGTAAAGTTAAAGTATTTTGAATAATTGCTTTTAATAACATAGCACACAAGTATTCCTTCTCAATGCGCAGTCTTACCAGATCACAAACCCTCTTTTCTTATTCTTTAATATGTTTCCCATTCAAATAATATAAAACATTCATTTAGTTTTATAATTGTTAAAATCCAATATGCAAATAATTATTTTTTTCATATAAAATTTAACATTTAAAATCACAAACTCATTCTTCTCAGTTATCAAACCAAGGGGATATTCATTATGCATAAAATTAATCCTGCCTGCCATTATCCTGCTACTATCTTAAATGATAATGCAGCTATAAAAACTAATATTGATGAGATGTTAGCTAAACAATATTCAGACTTAAATATGCAATCTATCAACCCATCACTAATGAGAGTTGAACATGATAAACTGGCAACAAATAACGAACGATTACATGCAGCTGCCGAAATAAAATCTCTATTTATTCCTGGTGCCGGAAGATATGACCCTGATAAAGCCCTAAATCAAAAGCAGCAAAAAAATGCGAACAGGCTCTATCCAATATCATGGAGTTTGCCTATGACAAAAGTTCAACATTCAGACGATTATTCAATTATGGTTATGACCAAATCCTCCATGAAGGTGGATGGATATTAGCCGCAGATGAGGAGTTTGGTACTACTATCACAGCCGAACAGATAGCCGCTGCTGATGGTAAAAAAATTATTTCCTTAAATATGGATCCTCTCGAAAAGCCAGATCCTTATGATACATACCAAATAGAAGATGGCAGTCGCGTGCCTTTTAGCTTGCTTCGTTCATTTATGCATGAAATTGTGCATGCTTTAACAATGCTGCCTGATAAAGATAATGAACATGACAGAGGGCCTATTGTTGAATACACAAATATCATACTTAAAGAAATGGGTGATAACCAACCAGCAAGATTTAAGTATTGATGGACGCTAGTTATCATGATAAATACCTCTTTACAATAAAGACATCTGCGTTACTAATCTTCATAAAATAACGACATGCATACCAAAGTATGCAGAATAAAAATATTAATATCAGCTAAATGTCTCACTTATCCAACCGTGAGACTTTAAACCACCTATCTGTTTCTATTGCATTAAGTAGTCATTAATTAACATGCTATTTTTTAATAATGGCTGCACGCGATATCATCGTTGACCATTAAAAAACTAAATGGCAGTGGGCAAATAAATGATTTTAATATATGGCGGCGGCTAAAATATAGGCGTTACTTGAGCTTTGTTGCCTAAATATAAAAATGACCCTGCTTGTGTTTCTGGATTAATGCCACCAGCAGCAACCTGACTGTAACCATCGCCAAATTCGACTTTTTGATCCGATGTGAAAATTCTCCCGCCGGTTGATGTTGAATTTGTGTTTGCCATTTAAATTGTTCAATCGCGCCATATCAGTACCTGTAAAAGAAAAACCCGCACGAGGCGGGTTTTAGCAAAATTATTTAATTTCAAACAACAGCTTATTTTTTTGAATGAATCTTTATCATTCTATCGGTAATTTTTATCCCGAGCCATGCCTATTTTATCTGCGCGGCTGAAAAATAGTCTAGTTTCTCAAAACATTTCTTTAAACCAGGAAAACCAACAAAAAAACAGATAAAACAATTAAATAACAAAATCTTAGTTCATCGCGTTATATGACCCGTAGCTGACTTGTGAGCTATTGATTTTTTCGTTTTAGCACTTGCTATTACCCATATCACAATTTCTTCTATCACCTAGTAGGCTATAATGTAGTCCGATAAACGTAGTTTTATTTTAAAGCATCCTGCTAATTCACCATGCAATCTTGCTGATTCGATATAGAGATTATCTTGTAAATTTTTAACTTCTTTTAAACTGCTCACGAATATTTTTATCCAGCTTTTACCCTTTTTTTTAATGCGCGTTGATTGAATTCTATACTAAATTTCATCAAGGTTTAGCCGGACGCGTTTAGCTGGGTTCTTTAGTCGTTCACGTATAATTTCTAGAATGTCATTGTCTTCAACGCTGTTCTAACGGAGTTAAACAGCCACGCCAAACAATTTATCAATAATATTATTACTTTAACTGACAAACACAAACAATTTTTATTTTTTTAACATTTTGTTTTCAATATAATTAATTTTTTAAACGTAAATATAGGATCCCTAATGCCAGCAATAACTCACTCTCCTTACTCTACGACATGGATGACATCAATATTAGATTTTTCCCAGAATGATAAAAAAAATCTCGAAAATATCTTGAATAAAGTTCCAGCGAATAACAACGTAAATCCACAAGAGCAAATACATAACCAACAAGAAAAACCAATAACTATATTGTCAAATAAAAATGAAGCTCAGCACAAAAATGACACCCTCAATTTAATTAACCAATTTATTAACCCACCACTATCAATAGCTATTGAAGAATTTGATAAGCTTGCCCATGATGAACAAAATCGACTGTTGCGTTCGCTGTTAATTAAAGAAAAGATAATTAATCAAGAGGATAAGGCGATACCGACCCGGGAGCTTGCTAACGGCATTATTGATTATCTTAACCGTTATGATTATAGCAAAGATAAGATAGCGGAGCTCGCCAGGTTACTGTTAAAGCCTTTAGGAGAATATGGCGCTAGTAAAGGTGAAACTGCACCTTATGCACGTCAGCAGGCAGCTATTACCAACTGGCTGCAATACGCAATTTTTGGTATGCCTATTGATAACTGGCTGCTAGCACAGATAAAAAAATATCAACCACAGCAGAATGCCTTTATTCAAGCGGCCACCATCACCGATAAATTGCAACAAATGATAATGGGAGGTATTCCATCAGATAGCTGGCGTTTAATGCAGACAGAACAGATTAAATCATCCGAGAATTTTTTGTTACGCCATCAAGATCTGAAAAATGATCACCACAATCATATCGAATTAACTTTGCCCTATGCAGAAATTCGTGATTATTATCAACAACGGATTTTAAATCGCATTCTGCCAACACTGACATTGCAACCAAAAACCCCAGATGAAAGGCAACGGCTGCAAAAGATGGTGTTAAATGAACCCGAATGGGGCTACTTACATGCAGGTGCCGGATTACTGAGTGAAAGTGGTGCGGATTTAAATAACATGAGTCTGGATGAAATTATCGATATCGGTATGTGGCTTGAAACCTCAATATCTAAGGAAACCGTACCGGCTACCTATGTTCACTATTTCAAATTACCGGCCATGATCCATGATGTATTAACAAATGCTGATCAAGCGAGAGTGGCTGAGAGTGATAAAAAAGCGATGGCCTCAGTTTATCACGCTTATTTTGACCATTTAACCCAGCACCATAACAATAATAATCCATTTATCCAACTCAGTAATTTATCACAAAATTGGCATAGCCGGCCAGCTCTGGCCCGCCAGCAACTAAAAGAAAATGATATTGATGAAAGTTGGTTAAATAACTATCTGTATAAAAATAGTGCGGTGGAATATCAAAACAGACAAGGTCAGACGGTATTATTACCCAATATCGACACTATTTTTAACCAACAGAATCAAAAAATTGCCGATTTTGCACAACAAACAGAACTGGCATTATTACCTCAGGTTTTTAACTCGCTTACAGAAGCAGAACAGCAATTTATTGAAAGTGCAAAAATTGAACTGGTAAAAGCCGAATTTAATGCCCTCGGCAGTATTCGAGGCGTTTCATTGTCGCCATCATCCAGGGATGGGATAATGGCTTCGGGTGTATTTATTACACCCGTTCCCGATTCGATTGATATGCTTAAATGTACCTTTAACGGCGAAGAACGGATCTATGCATTACAAAAACAACCGAATACAAAAATAGGACGCTATAAACTCTCTCGGGTCGATAATAATAAAAATGACATCCTCGACCTGTTTCCTCATGAGCCGGAAATTCGCACTGACAATGAGTATCAATTAAAGTTTCATTCCGCATCTTTGCTAAAAAAAACCGCTGAAAAACCGCAAGTTTTAATTGACCAACTAGCGACATTACATCGCGACAAATTAGTTAATAAACTCCAACAAGAAGGTTATCAGGAAACCGCCCGCCAAAGAGGCGATGCTTTTTTCTTGAGTCTTATTCCTTTCTACACGGTAATTACTGAAGCTCAACAAGGGAATACTGACAAAGCTGTTCAAGCAGGGCTATGGGATATGGCCGGTTTTTTGTCTTTTATTGGCTTAACGGTATATATTGGCGGACGATTTAGTATAGCCACGGGAGAAGCTGCCCTTAACGGACTGCAAACCGCATTAAAGCAGGCTACATTCCGCCAGGCATTAAGCGAAGGAGGCAAACAATTAGTCAAATCTGGCATTCCTCATGTAGCAAATATCCTGCCTCCCAATGTGGTAGCTAAATTAGGCACCGCTTTTCTGCGCAGCGTCGATCCGGGATTTGAATTGCTGACATCCGGCGGAATAAAAGGGATTAATGCGTTAAAAAAAGCTGCGAGTCAGTCAAAAATAGAAATCAGTGGATTAAATAAACTAATAAAAGCACTCGAAAAAAAGGCCTCTGATTTTCCGGCTGCGCCAATTGAGAAAATTAATATAGAAACCGCTTATCGACCTGATCTGGCAAAAGAGGTTTCGGTTATTAACATCGGTCATGAACGGGGCAATGCGATTTATGTACAGGTAAATCCGGCAACTGGCGAGCCATTTGGCCGAAAATATCTGCGGGATGCCGCCGGTAATCTTGAGTTAGCGCCAGTTCCAATCGGTGAGCGTCTTTATCATCTCAGAACTCAGGGGTTGGGCGGACTGGGATATAAAATGGCTGAGAGAGTTTGGGGAGAGCAAGACCAAATGGGAGATTCATTAACGAGGATCTCCCTTTATAGGCTAAAAAATTTATTAACACAACAAGGACAAAATATTAATTTAATGAGGAAGAACTTAAGTAAGATAAATTTCACTAAACTTAACAAGAGAAAAATCATTTTTTCTGACGCTATGCTAACACAAAGTAACCTATCTGAATCAAACTTAAGTAATTTTAACTTGAATAGGGCTAACTTGAGTGAAGCTAATCTAGATAAAGCTAATCTCACTGAAGCTAATTTATATGAAGCAAAGATAATAAATGCTACTTTAGTGAATACTTGTTTATTTCAGACTAATTTAAGTTTGGCTAACCTGAAAAATAGCGTTCTGAAGCAGGCTAATCTGGCTGAAGCTAACCTATAATTAGCTAATTTAACTAATGCTAATCTAATTGAAGCAAATTTAAATCATGCTAATTTAAGCGCAGTAACTATTCGTGGTGCTAATTTCACTGGCGCCAATCTGGACAACACAATTGATACTTTCTCTCTTAATCTCCCATTTAACAATTATTTCAATTCTAGAGTTCATATGAATTATATGGATATACTAGATCTTGAGCTTAATCATTTTAATAATAGTGGAAAAAGTGTTCTAACCGCTATTGATAGTATCGATAATCAATATAGTGCGCTAAAAACCAAATTGGCACTGCAATTAATTCAAGAAATTGATAATAGTACTTTTAATCTTGCTTCTGTCACATTACCGTTGTTAGATACTTTAGGAAAAATGCCCTTCATAAAAAATTCAGAAATTAATCAGTTTGTTAACAAACTAATTGATAAATATCTAGAAAACAATACATCACATCTACTCAGTAAATTGAAAACGCATCCGACAATAATTGATACTTTTATCAATTATTTTAACCAACACCCTCGGTTGATGGTTTCCGACGAATTGAATAGTGCCTTTATTCAAACCATACTAGCAGCCAGAATAAAAGGAACTGAGGGAATGAAAACTGCAGCGCAGCAGTTGTATAAAAAGTATCTGGATTTGCCCGCTATTCAGCAACAACTACAACATGCAGAAATTGAGGGCATTTTTGGTGACTATGCCGGCCATGCGGACTGGGCAGATAATCAAGCGGCAAATTATCTACTATTGTCTCCAACAAAACCCGGTAGAGTGTTAGTAATTACTGAAAATGATCTCAATCAAATGTTGCATCCTGAACTGGAAACAAAATGGAATAATATTTTTCTTTTTCAGGATGGCAAGAATTTAAGTCCAGCAGAATATAGTTTGCAACAGTGTTACAATCAAGAATTTCCCCTATTCTCTAATCCATTCTCGCATATTCATTATAAAACAGCATTTGATAAATTAATTACGACATTAAATTTAAGTGACCAACTTAAACCTTATTCTTGGATGCCATTAAATCCAATGTATTTGCTACAAAACTGACAGATAATGCTAGTCAAAAAGCACTTAGCCAAACCTTTTCTCGTGTGCTTGATTTTGAACGGGGTTACACATTGAAAAATGAAAATTATGACCAGATTATTAATATCTACGAACTAACATCAAGTTCAAATAGAGAAAAAGCGGAACATCTCTTCTCGCTATCGGCGGTTTTTACTCGTTATTCCTCCAGTGCAATCTTTGGTACCGAATGGGATTCTCCTACGATGCTGCGATATTATGCTTATGCTTTACTAGAAAAAGCGCATAAACTTGATCCCAGCTTAATCGGTCAACATACATTTAATGATTGGGAAAATCGATTACTTGGTAAAAATGGCGCCTTCACTTGTAGCGCTCTGCTGGCTGATCAGATGATTGTTTATGCTAACGAGCACTGCAAGCCCATATTACAAAAAATTATCCCACCAGCTTGGCGATAAACGCTTCAAATAGAGTCGCTTAGGAATAAAATAAAATGGCATTGTTGAAAATAACAATAATGCCATATATTGATTGAATGGGACAAGTGAAGAAAATACCCTTGCCTATGCGTTAGCTGCCAGCCGTTGTAATATCAATATGCTAATACAGAGCCGATTAATATCCTTAACTCTAACGGACAATCGCGGATTTGAAATTGACCAGCAAAATATTGAATTAGATGACAGCGACGGGTAATTAGCCTTACGTAGTCGTCGTCGTAGCACAGATTTTCGTTTATCTCTAAATGTTAAATGTCTTATTACAATAAAACCATTGACGACAATATTCACATCATGGCCAAGGTAAGAATATCATGATGAAATGTCCTGTTTGCAGCCAGCCAGCCCGCGCTCGTAGTTCCCGCTATATTACCAACGAAACCAAAGAAAACTATAACCAGTGTCAAAATGTCTATTGCAGCACGATATTTGTTAGTCATGAAACAGTGGCGAGGTATATTATAAAACCGCAGTTGATTAATGCAGCAGCACCTAATCGGTAGCTAATCTGTAAGCAATATCATTCACACTCATAATAAAAGAGCCATACAACTATGGCTCTTTTAAGTACGATAGCTTAATTTTTCCAACAACCAGAGCTATCACTTTTATAAAATACAATGTCAGTATTCGCACCAAACTTATCACTTATTATCTGTTCTACTTTGTTGCAATATACTTGATCATTATCATAAACAGATACTGCTACTTTTTCGGGTTTTGATAATTTTATTCTGTCTAAAATATGTTGATCCTGCTCACTAATAGCCCAACCATAAATCACTAATTTTTTCCCAAGATCAGTAAGAACCTCACGATAGACAGTGTTTAAGTAATTACTGCTCTTTATGGCATTAATTTTTTGCGTAGCAGTTCCTTCGCTTACAAATAAGGGAACATAGTTTTCTGTTTTCCATTGCTTAAGTATTGACTTCAAAAGATTGTTATCTTCACCGCTTACAGTTATTTTATATTCTGATTCTATTTTATTCCGACAAAGCATTAAATTGCCATGTGGGTAGAAAACAAGCGTAGTGTTAGTTGAATTTCTTCTTAACGGCTCGCGAAAACGTCTCCAATCATCATCAAACCTTTTATTGATAAAACAGTCTTTTACTTCATACCCATCTTTTTTATCACGGCCATACATTACCGCCCAATATTATATCAAATCATAATTTAGAGATAGGACGGTATGAAACTGTTTAATAAAAGAGTAAATTGTCGATATTGTTTGCTCTGCTATCTCTTGGTAGTCAGGATGAATTTCCCTTACTACCTCAATTAAACAATCACGAATGTGTAAATATGCATCTCTAGTTTTATTATCACTAATACCCAGCGCTTGATTAATATTTGTTGCCTGCCATACAAGTCTTAATACTAATTCAAAATCTTTAGTTTTAAAAAAGGTAAACAATTTTTGTACATCAGCAGTCATAAGTTTTTTTTTGGCGTGTTTAAATAAAGAGATATATTCAAAACGAGTGTCAACTGCCCTACTAGCACCATTACCAATAAGCAATGCGCCATTTCCATCGACAAAATCTTGCGCTATTGCATTCCAATCAGAAATTTGATGTGACATATTTGCTCTTTTTATTTTTAAATTGTAATGAACATAGAAAAATACGATATGGACAAGAAAAAACATGTAATCACAGCCAGTTTCCCCTTGTCATTTTTGCTATAAAGACCATATGCAAAAAAGAATTCATTTAAACCCATACGGTCGTTACAACCGGTGCTGCCAATTTACTACCCTTTTGCTGCCATTTTTTGATTTTTAATGACAAGCTCCAAACGCAAAAAAGCAACCCTAAAGGTTGCTCTTTTTTCTGCTTAACTCGCTGATACTCAACGAATTTTTAATATGGTGCCCAGGGCGGGACTTGAACCCGCACAGCCTTAAGGCCGAGGGATTTTAAATTCATCTTTTTTTATTTAAATATTAATAGGTTAGCCTCAATTTTCACTATAAAAACTATTTTCATGATCTAATAAAATCAATGAGTTATCTAAGATGATAGGGTTGATATAGTGAAAAAACAATAAGGAATTTATATTTAAATAATACTGAAACAATTTAGCGAGCTTTATTTATAATTCGAGACTTTGACAATTCTTGATAATGTTTAATGATTGCTTCAATAGCATCAAATATTGGCTTAAATCCTTTGAAATCGATATTCCTGTTCTTATCACGAACTACTTTGGTGGAGAATATATGCTTGCTATACTCTGTTTCAGTGTCCTGATCATTAGCTTTATTAAAATATTTTCCATTAAGCGTTATGTTTAAAACCTCTGGCGAAAAAAGATCCTCCATAGAGGTTTCCCTCACTGACTCACTCAATGGTGTAAGAACTATATATAAATTGTGAGTTACGTGAATATATTTCATTCTTCTCATAGACTTCACGTCATTAGGGCAGTTTTCAACCTTGTTTTTTAGATGGTCAAGTAACTTGTTTGGACCTGAGTCATTATCAAGTATAATAATCACAGGATTTTTAGCATCAGTTCCATAATAAAGTTCATATTCATCCCTGTATCTCATAACAAATTTTTTAAGATTAGCAGTTCCACCTGACAAATCTAAAAAATAACTTGCCTTAGTATTAGACTTGCAGATATTAAGCTTAATCTTTTTGCCATTGTTAGTTTCTTCAATTAAATTAGGGTAGATAGCCGAAAGTGAATGCAAAGCTGTTGTTAAATAAATTCGGTCAGTTTTACCTTCTGTTAAAATTGTAGGAATAGTATTACCATGAAAATACTTATAGTAAATAAACTTGCTATAGGCCTTTTCCCTAGCATTTAGTCGCAAACGATAGCCATTTAATTTTTCTTGGACTTTTACGTATTTTTCAGGTTGTTTATTTTTTTTATTTTCAATATTATTAGATTTATCAATGAAATTAATAAAACTAAACATGCCTTCTAAACGAGCAAGGTTTCCGAGAATCATATTACCATTTTTATCAGGCAATTTATATTTTCCAGTACTGTAAAGTGTTTGCGCTAGCGCTCTGACTTTTTTGGCATAACGTCTATCTACATTAACAATCTGATTGACAGTCAGTCCTGTAACTTCCTGCCTAGATGATTTATAAGCAAGCCTTGTTTTAGCATCATTAACTTTAAATCCTGCCTTTGTAATTTCATTAACAAGTCGAGAGCCTAAAATTACACCTTCTAATTCAGGTATTGCTAACTCTTCAGGGAAAATCTTTTTATTGGTTGAGAAAGTAATATCATCCGCATATCGAGTATAAGTACAGCCTAACTCTTTAGCTAACTTTGCTAATCTCATATCCATAATATTACATATAAAATTAGTTATAACTGGTGAACAGGGACTCCCCTGCGGTAAAACTCCTTTATAACAAGCAGCCTGAGCCAGTGTTGTCGCAACAACCGGCGTTAACTTAAAATCTCTATTTGAAATAAAGTATCCTCTAACTCGACCAAAATTAAAACTTCCAAAAAAATCTCTCAAATCAAGATTAAGAATTATCCGTTTACCTTTATGCCTACTCGCATTGGAAATTATTGATTTATCTTTCTCAAAGCCAAATGAGAAATTATTTTTAATTTTTTTAGAGTTGAACAACTCTTGCCTACAATCTATCAGCAAATTAGCTATTCTACGCTGGAGGTCTTTTAATTTATCATTCGGAGCAGAAATAACTCTTATCCCTGTCCCTCTCTTAGGAATAGAGAATTGCTTATATTGGTTATCCGTTCCAACCTTATAAAGAATGTTAGTCAAAAAAATCACATTAACATTTAATAATTTTGCCAAATCACTACGAGATGATGCATTTTTCAACGCATCTATTTTTTTGGTATCCGTCATGTTAATTCTTCATCCTAGAAAAGAAAACGTATGTAGGTACTCTTTCGCGCAGCTTAATTACCGCATTGCCATTAGAACAATTCAAGGAAAGCGAGAGTTCCCGCCATTAAAATGACCGGTTGCGATACACAACCAACAAATCTACCTACATACGCAAGAATTACACTACCAGTCTAACCCCTTAATTTCCATCAATTTCTTAATATTTAATAAAATTTGTAATCCATTAAACCGCTAATTTCATTCATTTAACAATATTTAAATAAATTTAAAGCAATGATTTTAAAATACACCTATTTTTTAAAAAAAAGAAAACTATCCAATACAGTTTTCTTATAATTAATACTAACTAATTTTATCTATTCACTTTTCATTGGAACTTCTCTAGAAAAGACTGCTCCTTCATGCTCGGGTTTATTTTTTTCCTCCATATGAAGAGCTAAAGCAAGATACATAATTGAATTTCTGACTAGCTTCATTAGTGTCATTAATTCCATTTCAAATTCATTTTCTGTAATCATCATAGAATGACTTGAACATTTTTTTTGTTCGTATATTAGTTTTTCTATAATATTCAATTTGTTTTCAATTTTTTGTTTTTCTTTTTTTAGTATATCTAACTTGTGAGTGGAAAAATTTTTCCTATTATTAAGTTCAGATATTTCATTATTTACTTCATCTAACCGTTTCTTAAGATTTTCTTTCTTATATTTAATCTTTATAAGGTTATATTGTTTAATTTTTTTATCAGATTGTGTTAAGGTATAACCGAAATTATCAACAATCTTAAAAGAACGATGTTCTATAGCATTTCTAATTTCATAAAATGACTTAGTATCAGGATCAAGCCAGCGACTAACAGAGTCAGAATCCTGAACATCACGAATATCTTTAAGAACATAAAATAGTGCATGTATAAAAATATTCTTACTATCTTCTATTTTTTTATTTGGCTTCCAGCAACTACGGCTATTAAAATCTTTAAATACACTATTAATATTAATTTACTATCTTTTTCTATATTATTTAAATCAAAAAATCTATTCATAAAATAAGCAATTTATCAAAAATTGCATATAAATTTTTAAATGCACTTTTGTAATGTTGTGCTTTTAAATTAGTAATAGAATGTTACATATCATCCACATGATAATATGTATCGTTAAAAAAATGTTTTTGATCATTGGTCATATTTTTAGCAGAAAAAACTAAATAACGTGCATAGCAATAATCATCTTTTAATTCATCAAAATTACCATGATATGTAAGCTCTTCATACAATGATAAAGAATTATTTATACGAAAAGAAAACCCCGGCAATCCCAGACTATCATTATAACAAATATCATATGCACAATTATCATTTAAATCATTTATAAATAATCCATTATCACCACACCATTGCCAATAATCACGCATCCTTTTTTTCTTTGTTTTTTTATCAAATAGCTCTAAATTATCAAATTCTTTTATATTGAAATTATTTTCAAACCATTTTTTGAATTCTAAAAATTTTTGATCTGTTTCAGGATAAATGCCTTCTAATTTTGGACAAAAGCATGTAAGATATAAATTAATCAATTTATATGCATTAAAATAATGGCACTCCTTCTGGATAGTATCATAAATACAATTAGCAAGAAAAATTTCATGTCGTGCTTTAGATATGATAGCCACATGGTTTTGAGTACGTTTATAAGCACTATTCCATAAAGGAATACAACAAAAAACCCGCCCTTGTGCTCTTAAAACAATACCAAGATTTGTTTCAATACAGCTATATAGGTAATTTTCTTTATCAGTTAAAAATTTTATTTGATTTATAGCATATAGTGCCCGCCTAAAGGATATAACAGATCGACTTAAATCGTTAGAAAACCACTCCGAATTATTTTTGTTATAGAACACTTGATAGCAATTACCTAATACATAGAAAAATTGAGCTTCATCCAACAAACTTGCAAATCTATATTCAATATCAAAATGTGATCTTATAAAAGATTGAAGCTTTTCATGATTACGCGACTCCAAAATCTCATCAGCTTCTTCAGATATTTTGTGAATAAAATTTGAATCTAAAACAGGTGGTTGCATACATAAATCCATTAATTTCAGTGCATAAAATTAATTTTCAAGAACAAATATTTTACCACTTTTACATAATAAACATTGTTATCAATATGTAAAATTATATTTTCCTAAAATAGTATAAATTTAACTCTAAATTGAATTAGTAGTTTTACCTTCAACCTATCTAACTGAGTTACTTTCTTATGCCATGATGTCTCATGATGAATAAAATCACTACAGGATAATCTAAATATTAGAAATTATATCGACAAACAATCATGGCCGTTCAAAAATCGTGTAAAAACAAGAAGATGTTAGTTTTTTTAAAGCAAATTGGAGGTACACTATCAGAACTAGTGATAAAAATAAAATAATCTATAAAATGAAAAAAATACTCTTAATGCTAATTATTATGATCTTTCATTTTTGTAATAGGAATGGAAAAAAGTTATATATGCACAGCTTATGATGATAATGCTAATATGCTTCCACAAAATATCTTCATACATTTAACAGATGAAGGTGAAGAATATAGAGCTAATGTTAACTATGCACTGGGAGATGAAAAAAGGAATACACAAGATAGAGCAACGGTATTTATAGGGTTTAAAAAAGATGAAAGTATTCCTTTGGAAAAAGGCGGTGAAATAAAAACAATAAATTATTATTTTCCTGATAACAATAAAAACAATTCGCAAATATTGGTAGTTCAAGTTTATAAAGATGAACAATCCATCATTTTTGCTGATCTATTAGATGAGTTTATTTCAACAAAATATCGTTTTATGTGTAATGATGTCTAAATTATTAAAAATATTGTCATTGATAATTAACATTTATAACAAATAATTCATTATGTAATTTTTCCTCTGAAATTTACACCACACCGAACACGCTGGCATCTCCCCTCTGACATAACCAGATTATATTCCTCTCCTGTTAGCTATCATGGTAAATGAATTTACTGTAGCATAACCTAAAAACATCATTTAATAATCGTCATTGACGAGGTAATATATCGTGCGCTATAGTTCCACAAAGGTGCTCAAAACACCTTAGTAAGCGGTCTCCACACCCGAAAGATTGTGGTTTTTTTATATCCATATAATTTTGATATGGTCGGGCGTGCGGCTAATACAATACCTGAAAGGGAAATATGCCCGCCGACTTACTACGGTTTTGAGCGCCTGACCACCCTAAAATGGGTAATTCAAAAATATAGTAAGGATATAAAATGAATAATCAACTTTCTTTATCTTATCCAGAAGTCATCATCCACAACGATAAAGTTGTAACAACATCTATGGCTATAGCCGATTATTTTCAAAAAGCACATGATAATGTACTCAAAAAAATACGTTCAGTTATTGCTGATTGTGACTATGATTATCATGTCGTTAATTTTAACGAGATGTTCCTAGATGTGGAAGTTGCAAAAGGCGCAAAAAGAAAAAGCCCATATTATCAACTAACTCGTGATGGTTTTGTGCTAATCGCTATGGGGTTTACAGGAAAGAAAGCGCTACAATGGAAAATAAACTACATCAATGCGTTCAACCGCATGGAAACCGAACTTAACAAAAAATCACAAAACAACCTTAACTTTAAGGCAATAGTTTCTGTCGAGAACGGCAATGTTGTCAGCGTTAAGGAATTACATGATGATGAATTTGTAACAACCATAGACTCAATAGCGTTTATTGCCAAGAAATCAGGTTATATTTTTATGCATTCAGATGAGATTATAGAAAAGTTGGCTAAATGAAATATATTCGAAAGATAAGTTAAACAAAAAACCAAGAATCAATTAGGTATAATCATATTCCCTCTAGACAGAGTTTTGGAGGAGTTATGAAAAATAATCTCTCTCAACTTCAAGTGGATGGAGGTATAAGTTCAAATCCTTTCATATCAACCTGGATTTAACAAAAAACCAATCGTAACTGATTGGTTTTTTTGTGCCTAAATTCACCAGTTGTAAAATGCCCAATAATTATTTCTGGTTTTCCTATTCTTCGATTAATTGAATGTACCAAGGACTTCATATAACTCAATTTTCAAAATTTATAATCAATTAAAATAATTATTTTAATTATGCGCTAAATCAAAAAACATTTAATCATTTGCTGCGTAAATATATCACCATTTATCTATCTACTATAATTTTTTCCCTTGGCTAACAGGAAGTTTTTGAGAGGAATGTATGAAAATTTTTATTTTAGTTATAGCGATATTAACTGGTATGAAAGCGAGCGCAAGCGAAAGTGTTGGATGGGTAGCATCAGATCCTAATAATATCTATATTATGGATAACATTGTATTAGCTCAAATTCAGAGTGACGACAAAGGAAAGGGCTTTCTCTTCTTTCCGCTTGACTCTATTGCAGTAGGGTATTCATGTCCAACAGAAAATGATATCGAACAAGTATATGTGAAATTAAATGGGGTGATGGAAATATGGGGAACTAAATGTGTCGATGCCAAAGATTTTACCGGATATAGAAAGGGTCGGGTAGCCTCAAGACAAATGTATGCCGTATTAGATCCTGAAAATATTGTTGAATCACTTAAAAAAGATAAACCTGTCAAAATTGAAATACGAGGTAAAACGTACACAATATCAACAAAAGGTTTTAATGAGGCTTACGAATTATTGAAATGAGATGTCCACAATGAAATTTATAAAAAATTTATTCAATTTTTCTGCATCAAAATATGATGAAATTACATTAATTAAATTTAGCGATTGGTTAAAAATATATTATGAAAATGAAAAAAAGCCATTAATTCAATCTAGAATGGCAACAGCACTTATTGTTAACGGAATTAACATATTAGATAAATTTGATGAAGAATATTCTATTTTATATTATTTAATGAAAAATAAAAAAATTACATCTAAAAAATTATTTGATTTCATAATTTTAAAATGCTTAAGAGATGGAGATATAGTATATGATGAATTGCAGTATCGACCAGCAAGAGAAGCATTAGCAATGATGATTGGTGATATTTATGAAAATGACAAAAATTTACTTTTTTATATCTCACATGTTAAAAAATAAATTATGTTAATATCTATTTAAATTTTATCTTCCTATTTCTGCTGCAACACAGAATTAGGTGGCATCTCTACCCTGACATCAAGCCATGTCGACATCGGAATATCAACTTGTTCACCGTCAGCATAATAAACCGGTTTGCCTTCAATAATATCTTTAACTCGCCAGTTTTGGAAATCATCTGGTAAATGCGAGTGCTGCCTTTGAAATGTTTGTATTTCAATATTGCCATCAGATAATACTTTATCTTTGATATAAATAAGTTCTAGGCCGTTACTATTTTTAGGCACAGATATGCCGGCGTTTATGCCCCACGCACCGTCTGCGTTATAACCCATGACGCCTGTGATGAAATAAGATCCGACTCCAACTCGTTGAACATTGACGCCTTCTGATTCACCGTTGGTTTCAAAGCTGCCGTCAGGATGAATTTTAACTATTGGCGATGCTCTTTTTAAAAACCCATTTGCATCAAACGTTGTATTTGTATTAGTTAATATGTCAAACCATTTTGACCATGTTTTATTATCGCCATTTCTGACTCTATATTTAATCTTATTATTTGAATATCCACCAACAAGTTGGCATTTATATTCACCTCTTCCCCAGCACAAACCTGGCCCCACAATACCAGGGCCATCAGGAATGCCGGTTGTGTAGCCAAACGCGATACTATTTACAGGCCAGCTGTCATAGTTTCGTAAACCACCTTTGACATTTTCATGTATTGTTCTTGATATGTCAGCATCAAAACTTTCATGTTTTAATGCCACCATACCGTTTTTGCCATAAGGTATGTCGATTTTACCTCGATTTTCATTATTTGACGTTCTATACAGCATGTAAGCTTGAGAACTTCCAGGGCCATGCTCAATGTAGAATCGGCTATTATCTTCAGTTTTATTTAAGATAATAGAAGCATAATTTGCCTGTGATAATATTTGACCTGCAGTAAAAATTTCATTCGAAGTTTTTCTCGCAAAAGTATCAGTGTTAGCTTTTTGACTCATCACTTTGTCAGTAGCGCTACCAATTGCTTGCACAACACTGTTTTTATCAAATTTATCACCCACAGTTTTGCCTGTTTTTTTGATAAGTTCTTGCAGTGCTTTAATCGACTCTAATTTAACTGCCTTACCACTTGGTAACGTAATTTCAACCACGCCAGTCTCTGTCAGCCATGTGTCCATATTTTGCAGAAAATAATTAATATAGGCATTCGCGGCGACCAAGGCACGTGCGGCGTCACTATTGTTATTGGGTTCAGTAAGATTAATGGTGTAGGTGGTATTTGTTGCACTAAATGTTGCGGTTTCGGCTAAAACTAATTCATTGTCACTGTTAACCGCTTTGATCATGTAGGGATAATTAATATTGTTATGTTTTATAAGTATTAACATGCCAATCGAAACAACCGGATTATTACTATTCCATTTGGTGCCAGTACCGCTAACAATAGCTGATCCTGACACTATTGTGACTGTGCCAGTGTTATATATCATAAGTTTTCCTAAAATTTTGTCATAAAAAAACGACTTATAATAAGTCGTTATTGAATATTTAAGGGGGGTTAGTGACTGCAACGAATTTCATCAAAAGCAGCAGGATCGAACCATCCCATCATGCCCAGAAAAGGTTTGCCAGGGCTATAATATTGATTATTAATTACATCATATTTAATTAATCTGACTGCTTCGCTCTTTTTGACTGATTGAATATGAATGATGCCGGCACAATCTACTTTTTTGACTTGCCAATTAATACCATTACAACCAGCTAATACTGTTATAAATAAAATTAAGAATGATTTTGTCATATTTAATAATTTGTCACATCAATAATAATAATTGAAAGCGGAAATTCTTTCGCGGTATAAGTCCGTTCATCGCCATCTTTGAACCACCACGATCCAGCCAGGTAACTTATTTCTATTTTGCTGCCGGTCGTTCTAAAATAGTGTGAATAACCTTCCATTTCATCATTAACTGCATTGTATTGATCGCGCCCGCCACCAAAAGCTATAGCATAGGTTTTACCCGCCGGCACATTATAAGACCAATATTCGGTAAAAGATAAATTAAAAACATCAATTATCCGACAAATTGCCCAACTGCTTTTAAATATATTTACGCCGGCTTGATTTCTAACCACTATTTCATAAGATGAAGGAAACCAGTCTATTTTCTGTGTGCCAAATCCATAAAGTACACAATTACCAGAACCTTGATCAAGAGGTTGCCAAATCCCTTTATTGCCTCTTTTTATCCAGGTTGATGAAGTGTAGGCAAAAAATGAAATATCATTACTCCAGTCAGCATTAAAGCGGTTATAGGCTCCCGTTTCACCCCATGCACTACTGCCTTCGTTTCCGCCTTTTAAATGAATACTACTTTTAACCCCTAGACTCAATTTCTCATAACTATTATCTATCTGTAAGACACCATGTTGACCATAAATCTTTAATCCGTAGGTCATTATCGGACTCCATAAAAGATATCAACCGGCCCCAAGCCAGGGGCTCCCGATCCACCTTTAGTTACCATTAGATCAACACGTAAAGCCGTGCCAGAAATAGTAACCGAACCTCGCCCCTCCAAACTCCAAAATTCCCAGTCTCGCATCCAGTAAAAAAGCTGACCTAAACCCGCCAGTTCCGGATGATTGAAAGTATTTTGATAATGTTGTCCTAATTTTAGTTGGATGCGATGATAACCTACAATTCTTCCTAACCTGTCTGTTAATGAGATAATTTCTCTTCCTTGCTGATCATAGGTTTTTAAGCCATAACTCATTGAATACCCTCCAGATAACCGAATACCGCTCTAACTACATTTTTATTGTCTCTGGCTACAAGACGATTATTATCTTGTGTCATACTGCCTTTACCTGCAACATTGCCATAAAATTCAAGTGTGCCACCCGCAAAATTAATCCGCATTCCGGTTTTAGTGATTGGATCATAATTAGGTGAACGAATATCAGATTTAATAATGGCATTAGTAATAGAAGCAGTAGAAATAAAAGCCGAATTAAAAAACACCTGGCCATTTTGGACGGCAAAGACTGGCTCCAACTTGCCGCTACTTGGGTTGTAAACAATAAAGGTTTGAGCACTAAAGCCGATTTGCGTAGTTACTTTGCCATTTTTAAGCTCAGCACCGATCACCATGCCTGCATCATATGAAACTCCGTCATAAACAATCTTAACCAGGTTAGTAAAAGTAGCCGAAGCTTCGCCTTTCTTTAGATCATATTTAGCCTGCAAGGCGTTTTGCGCCGCTGCCCACGAATCATCAGCCGTGACTCTGACCTGATCTAACTTTTCAGCTAATGCGGTCGTTTCGGTCACTACGTAATTGCGAACTTCAATAATTTCGGCCTTCATTTTGCCGTTTTCACGCATGTAGTGCTGAAAAATACCATTTAAGCCTTTAGCATTCTCCAATATCGCTTCGCTATTACCGTTTATCCCTTCCCTTAAGCGCTTGATAGACTCACTGTCGGCAATTTTGTCTGAGATTTCATCAATAATAGTGCTAGCATCAAATTCCGCTTCACCACGAATAAACTCTGTCCAGGGCGATTGATTGCCCGATTTATCAACCAGACGGTCACGAAAATAGAAAATTACACCCGCGGCTAATCCTGACATTTGATAGGTTTTTAGTGGATAGGGAACATCAGCCAACAGCATTAGATTGTCAGCATCTTTGCTTTTGCTGTATTGGATTTCTGTTTTTAGGCTATCTTCGGTATTTTGGGCAAATTGCCTATCTAATTTAATACCAAATACCAGTGTAGATGCACGAAAATTGATCGGAGGCGGTGGGTCACCAATTTTGCCCTGCAATTCTGTCTCCGGCGCATTGGCCCATATCGATGAGATATTAGAGGAATTAATCGCCCGCACCCGCACCTGATAACGGCCGGCATAAATTCCCTCAACTTCAAAGCCTAATGTCGAAGTGCGTGCAACAGATACCCAATTATTATTGCCCCTTCGCCATTCAGCTTCATAAGCAATGGCATATTCGGCCGCATCCCAGTCGGCTCTTAGTGTGGTGATAGCAATGCCTTGATTGATTTGTGAATAAGCAGTGATGCGTACCGCTTTTGGCGGTGGCTGAACACCGGGTGGAATAACAGTGATAGGTCTTTCGTCGATCCTGGCTCCAGCATCAATATGTTCATATTTGTCTGGATTATGCACAGTGCCGGTAATGGTGTAGCTATGATCGCCGTTATCGCTAATATTAATTACCCGATAAAGTTGAATTGCCAGATCAGGCGCATCCACTGACCAGACCGCATTTTTTGCTATCGGTTGGGAATAAGCCGTGGTGACAGTGACTTTTTTTCCATTAACTGTTTGTACCGTTCTAGCTTCTGATTTGCCATTCGCTAAATTAATAATTAACCGATCACCGGCTTTTACATCCGCTGGCCGGTCTAAAGTGACTTTGCGGTTATCAACCGCTGACACTCGGCCACCGATAATACGCCCGGCCAGGTTAGCGTCAGCGACGCCGATAATCTGGCCGGGTGAAGGGACAACCCCCTCCAAACCCGTTGGAAAAGTGATCATGCGATCATTCGCATTGGTCAATAACAGCCAACGACCACGGCGATTAGCCTCTGACTGTCTAGTGCAGCCAATGGCTGATATGTCCACTTTACGGACACCATATCGACGTTGCAATTTACTGTCAGATACGGCTTCAATCGCATCATGACTATGATTATTGGCGTCAGAATAGGAAATTAAAACCTGCGTATAACGATTCTGTTGGCTGCCGCCAGAATATTCAGGCTTACCACCGACGATATTGGCATGGGTAAAAACCCTAATTACCGCCGCTGGCATATCAGCGACCACTTTAACCGCATTATCCGCCCAGTATGTCATACCACGAAAAATGCCCGCGATATCGTGTAATACTTGATAAGCCGACTCTTGCGATTGAATATAAATATCACATAAAAAACGTGGCTCTTTACCTTCGCCGCCATAGCCATCCGGCACTAACTGATCACAATACTGAGCAATCAGATATAAATCCCATTTATCAATTTGACTGGCATTAATTCGATCACCACAGCCATAACGGTTATTTAATACTAAATCATAAAAAATCCAAGCCGGATTATTCGAAGCGGCCATTTTAAAGGTGCCATCCCAAACGCCGGAATAACTTCGATTAATTGGATCATAATTGGTTGGAATTTTTACTAATAAGCCAGCTCTAGGGCGCAGGCTTATTTTGGGAATTCGGTTATTAAATTGTCTGGCATTAAAAGTAATAAATAACAGCGCCGTGTTAGGGTATCTCAGTTTGGCATCGATGACTTCAGTTATCGCAGCAATAAAAAGCCGATCGGCAATTCGCGCGGTATTTTTATTGGCCGTCAAGCGCCGAATGCGTAATTGCCATCCGGTTTTAGCTGTTGGCAAATCAATACGATGGGTGCGCTGGTATTCGCTGGTCGTTTTACCATCAAAGGATGAGCGCAATAACTCTTTATAACCTGTGCCATCAGTCGATAGATCGATGGCATAATCAATGCGATAACCTGAAGTGTCGCCGTTATCGTGTTGTTGCAGCAATTGCGGTAGCGAAAAACGGATCCGAATAGCGGATAATTGCGTATTGCTTATCGCCCTGACATAGGGTGTTTCATCCTTAAGTTCCATGTCAATGCCAATTTCATTATCAACCGAAGGGATCCCCTTGATATATTCCTGCTGTTCACTACCTGGCCGGAACTCCCAGCTAACGCCGGCAAAATTTTTTGTTCCATCTGCATTAGCCAGCGGAGTGGCATCTAAAAAAATACGCGTTGCATCTAATCCACCCGCAATCTCACCTTCTGAAATAGCCAACAGAATTTTTGCTGTTGATTCCGATAATAGGCTATCTGGGGACTCAACCAGAGTATGACCGCCTCCATCACCTCCTTTAGCGCCATAAATTATCTTTGCCATTCATCACCCATAAAAAAAGCCGCCAGCGGCGACTTAATTAGATTTATTACGCTTATTTTTGATCTTCGGTGTAAATACCGGCGGAAATAATCGCTCCACCGATCTCTTTTCTGTCCAAGGTATAAAGTAATGGCACTGGATTACCTTGAGCGGTGGTATTTACTGCACCACCAAAAGCATATGAGGGCTTATTATCCGCCTCTTGACGAATTGCGGGGCCTTGCGGTTGAGGTGATAATAGTTGCACTACACCACCTAAGGCCATTGAAACCCCGCCGGCCATTAACGCACCAGCAACCGTAGAAGACATGGCTAAAAATGCTGGATTCCAGACCGCTAGCCCAATCATGGCTACCCCTAGCATGGTTTGAAAAAAACCACCTCGTTTACTGCCCTTTATTATCGGTGCTATACGAATATCCTCTATGGTATTCAAGTGAAATTCCTGTTTAACCATATTTTGCTTACCTTTAAAGATGGCAAACTCAATACCGGTTAAATGGGCATCAGCCAAATAGCGCTCAAAACCGTGGTACAGCACCGACAAGGCTTTAATTGCTTCTTTTGGTGAACTAATCGCTAATTGATGAACACGGCCAAACCTGACTCCCAGTTGTCCATACAGGCGGACTGTTTTAAGTTCATTCATAATAATTCTTCCCTGCGCACAATTTTCACGGTTCTGTCGCGCCAATAATCACTATAGGGAATAATTCGGCTCAACTGGCCATATAAATGGTGTAACAGCATGCCATTTTCCAGCAAAATACCGGCATGATTAGCCACATTGGCCTGGATCTGCATAATTACCATATCCCCGTCTTTGGCCGCCCCGTCAAATTCGACAAATCCGGCTTGTTGCCAGTTATCCATATAGCGATTTTCGCCTTGTTCCCACCAGTGGCGATCAACACTGTAATTATGTAGCTGAATAGCGTGTTTTTGCCGATAATAATCCATCACTAATGTCCAACAATCGGCATAACCCAAAACAAATGGACGCCCAGTTAACTGACGCTCACCTCTTGGTTGTATGAACCGTAAATCCCCCTCTGCCCATGAGATAATGATCCAGTGGAAACCATTAGCATCACATTGCAGACAATCAATTTCACTGGGTTGAGTTGTTACCCCTTCCCCACAGTGGCTATGGACAATCGCGATAGGTGTGCCCCAATCTTCGGCGTTGGCATAATCTGCTGGCGATAAGGTAAAATGTTCGCTTGGCTGGCTAGCGAGATTATGGCAGGGGAAATACTTTTTTACTCGGCTTTTTTGGCAAATAACCCCGCAGGCTTCATTGGGATATTGCTGTTTAACATGGGCAAATAACGCTTGCTTGATTTTTTCTGTTATCATCGTATTAACCCTGCTGCTGGAAAGCCACCAAAATCTAATGGTTGGTTTTCGCCAAATCGTTTTTTGCAATCACTCATCATACCGCCGCAAACATCCAAGGCCGGATCGGCAACAATGTTGCCTTTTTCATCAAAATAACGCTGACCATTGTAAGCACAGCCATTACCACTTCGATACCAGCCACGCATACACCAATAGCACAGATTGTGTATCTGACGCATTGGCAACATAACACCCTGTAAATCAAAAGGGCTGGATAATTCAAATTCAATCATGCCGCCGGCTATTTCACGGCTTTTACGATCAATATAGAAAACCTGCTTAAAGCATTCATCCAAGTTGGCGGCAGGATTGCCAGCCGGAAAATTTTTGCTATCCAGATAATGGGAAAAGGTCTCAAAAATTGTCACTTTGGCCTGCACCATATCGGCAAACTGCAAACAGAGTGACGAGATCAGACTATCAATATTACTCACACTTAATGTTGGCCTGGCCGGGCTACCATCGCTACTTTTTGTTAACCCGGTTATCTCATATGGCCAGGCACCGTATTCATTACCCTGCCACCATATGGGTTTCGGTTTTAATTGACCCTCTGCAGTGTTAATTTCTTCTGCAGTATGGGGAATATTGTAAGCATGAAAGCGTAATATTGGACCATCGAAAATACTGGCATCCACTTCCACTAGTTGGATCTTTTCGCCTGGCTCCAATTGTTGTACATCAGATAGAATATTCATGCGCAAAAAGACTCTTCAAAAATAGCGGATATTTTCATTACCTGACGCGCTAGTGGGGTCATGCTGATTGAGTCCGCATTGACCCGGTAGAGTCCTTTATCACCAAACGGCGGCATCCAAATAAATGATTTAAAGGTGTGGCGGCGGATAAAATAAAATATCGGCATCACTTGCTCTTTTTTGCCTAAATATATAAATGCCCATGATTGTGTTTCTGGATTAATGCCATTAGCAGCAACCTGACTGTAACCATCACCAAATTCGACTTTTTTAATCCGATGTGAAAATTCTCCCGCCGGTTGATGTTGAATCTGTGTTTGCCATTTGAATTCTTCCATCGCCATATCTATTTGTACCTATAAAAGAAAAACCCGCGCAAGGCGGGTTTTAGGGAAATTATTTAATTTCAATAACAGCTTATTTTTTTGAATGAGTCTTTATCATTCTATTGATGATTTTTATTGCGAGCCGTGCCTATTTTATCTGCTCGACTGAAAAATAATCTAGTTTTATAAAGCATTTCTCTTGAACAGGAAAAACCAACAAAAAACATATAAAACAATTATATGACAAGAGTACAGCTCATCGCGCAATACGGCCAGTAGCTGATTTGTAAACTGTTGATTTTTCGCGTTTAGCAATTGCTATCACCCATATCACAATTTCTTCGTCTATCACCTGGTAGACCAGGCGGTAGCCCGATGAATGGAGTTTTATTTTAAAGCATCCCGCTAATTCACCATGTAATCGGGCTGATTCGATATAGGGATTATCTTGTAACTTCCTTAACTTCTTTTTAAACTGCTCGCGAATATTTATATCCAACTTTTGCCATTCTTTTAGCGCACGTTCATCAAATTCTATACTAAATTTCATCAAGGTTTACCCGGACTCGTCTAGCTGGTTTCTTTAGACGTTCGCGCACAACTTCTAAAATGTCATTGTCATCATCTTGCTCTGCGATCAATACCGATACTTCTGTGAATGGCAGTTTTTCATTCTCTACCACATAGCGTAAAAAAAGCCTCATAGCATCAGAAGGGGAAAGATTCATTTTATCAAATGCGCGATAGGCATTTTTTTTCAGCTCTTCATCCACTCTTATTTGAATAGTGCTCATAATATCACCATAATGTAATGACGTTTGTATTACAATTGTACATTACTATATTTATCATGCAACAGGTTTTACAAAAGTACGTGTCAAGCGGCAATCAAAAGATATATAAAATAGGTCTTCGTAATACTTAAAGTAGTAACTTATTTATCGCACGGTGATGACCTTTACAGCCATTCCCTAGATAGATAAAGCTTTTAAAACGTGGACTGGATCTTTCTCTATCGCTCTTAATAACGCTTTGGCCGGACCCGTCGGGTCGCGCCTGCCCTGTTCCCAGTTACGAAGTGTGCCAACATTTACCGAGATTAATTTAGCAAAACCGGCCTGGCTCAAGCCTGTTGCCTTACGAATTTGTTTTACTTTTACTGCCTCAACCATCGTTTCACGAGAAGGTGCTCGTTCACCACTGATAATTTCATTCATCTGTTCCATGCTTTCAGTTAGCCTGGAAAATAGTTTTTTATCCATTGTTACCACCCCTCATTTAGTGTTCTCAGTACTTTTTTTTCTGACTCACTCAGGTCATCTTTAATGCCCTTTTTATAAATCAGTAATAGCCTGATATGAGATACATCAACCTTGTGATAATAAATTACCCGGACACCAGCGCGTTTTCCTTTACCACTTGACGCCCATCTGACTTTACGTAATCCACCGGTACGTTGAATAACATCGCCAGCATCAGGGTTGTCTGCAAGATATTGTTGAAACTCGCGATATTCATCATCGGTCAATAACCCTTTGCAATCTTCAGTAAAAATAACCGTCTCAATGAATATCATATTAACTACGCCATTGGTGTATATTTGAGAACATGTTATACGCCTTTAAATTATAAGTCAATGGCGTATATAGGTAAACAAAGGAAAAAAATAAGCCCCAATTGGGGCTGAACATTTTAGTTTGCTAATGCTGACTGCCAGTATTGTATCCTTCTAT
Source organism: Arsenophonus apicola (assembly GCF_020268605.1). Lineage (NCBI taxonomy): Bacteria > Pseudomonadati > Pseudomonadota > Gammaproteobacteria > Enterobacterales > Morganellaceae > Arsenophonus > Arsenophonus apicola. The sequence goes on along the minus strand of NZ_CP084222.1, from coordinate 1,443,361 downwards.
CAAATGATTCATGTACCTCACTAGGTAGTGCTGTTCTGACGGAATTAATTTCATCCTTAAATTCAACATCAATGTCACACTCTTCTGATGATTTTTTAAGTAAATATTCAACAAACTTTTGACTTCATCATCATTAATCAGGTAACCCTCTTTTTTTCTAATAGTTAATGCGGTTACATCGAAGTCATTTGGATGGTTGGAAGCGTGTAATTGCGCTTTTGGTAAGTCACTAGCACAATGCTTACATTTGATTGCTTCATGTTTGATCATTTCAGCACAAAATGGACATTTAACCAGTCCATCAGAAGCTAGCCGTTTTTCAATTACATGATTATCTTTTCTGATCAAAATAGAATGTACTAGCGCAATGATAAAAATTAATGTGCCATAAATCCACCACAGTGCAAATGATCGCCCTTTGCTATTTGCAATCATGGCGGGTATTAACCCTAAAAAAATAGCATAAAATATTACTTCCATTTATTACATCCTCGAATTAATCAAATTTGAAAATTTTAACTAAGATGCGGAGTAAAATGAAGCAAACAGAAGGCATTATTTGTTACTTAAACAGGATTTAATACTACCTGCCATTAACCGCTTTAATAATCTTATGTAGATCACCGCCATCGCGGCTTTCTGCCACTAACACTGACTTTATTTTTCGCGTCAATGATTGTTCTGCCAAACGCATATCCATATTTGTGTGACTAGATTGTGAGGGTTGATTATCAAGATGAATACCGCCCAAATTGACATTAACACCACCAGCAACCGGATGCATACCGTACAGCGGGGTTGGCGCAGGACCAACATAACCACCGGTCGCATAACCTTTTTTAGTGTTATTCATTAAACGGTAGAGATTGGCTACACCAAGGCGGCTAGTGGCTCCCTTGGTAAACACAAATTCACCCTTGTGCACATAGCCACCAATATCATATTTATTACCATCGCCGGTATAACCGCCTGATGCATGCCCCTTAAGACCTAAAAAACCACCAAAAGAAGTACCACCAAAGGCTGATTCCATCGCTTTTAAAATTGCCATTTGCGTCATTATCTTGACAATCATTTCAAGTACCGATTTGGTAAAATCAGCAAAATTGGCTTTGCCGGTCAGCAGGAAATCCGACAGAGAATGGCTTATTCCCTCAAAGGCAAACTGGGTAATATTGGCAACATTGGCATAGGCGTTTGTAGCTTGATCTTGAAATTCAGCAAAGCCTTTTTTAACACCCTTTTCCCAATTCCCTCTTAGCGATTCTTCTTGCTGAAAGTGTTTTTTTAGTGCTTCTTTTTCTGCTGGGGTTTCAACCTTTTCTATTGCAATCTGTTGTTGATATTGTCTATCAGACAATCCGGCGCTTGCCATCATTGCCTTCGTTCTGGCTGCAATTTCAGCCAGCCGTTTCTGCTGCTTTTGCCTTTCAGTATTTAATCGTTTTTCAGCTTCTACTTTATCACCAAGAATGGCTAACTCACGCTGGGATGCTAACACGGACTCTTTTTGCGCAATAAGCGCTTGCTCATGGTTAGTCAGCTTACGCTTTGATGCAACGCTTTCAATAATCGAAAACTTCGCTTCCATCTGCCAAAGTTTACGCCGTTCAGCACTAATAACCGCCGTAACATCACGATGCTCTCGCAGTACTTTAAGCTGAGCCTGCAGGGCTAATATTGCCGCATTATTGGACTCATTGACTTGGCTACCATAGTCCACTTTATAAGTAGCTGCTTTAGATTTATTCAGTTTTTCACGTTCTGTCGCAATGTACTTATCTCTATTTGCCGCTGATATTGCACCATCTGCATAGGCTTTATTGATTGCTTTTATTTTCTTTTCTACTTTTTCCGCTTCTGTTGCATACTCTTTTTCATATTTAGTACGCGTTTTTATGTTGTCAATTTGCTGTTCTTCATATTTTATGCGTTCATTATTCGCGTTATTAAGTAGCTCAGTCATATTTTTAACCGCCGTTAAGCCAGCTATTTCGTCGTCTGCTCTTTTCTTTGACCAGCTAGCCCATGGGGTATTGTCATTAGCTAATAATTTTTTAACTTTTTGCGCCTTTTGTAAGGCATCTTCCAGTGTATCGGGTCTACCAATATCGCGTAGACGATCGTAAATATATTTAAGCGAATTAACTACCGCATTAGCGGCTTTTTCCATATAGCCAAGATTTCGTACAACAGCATTGGCAGCAGCATCAGAAGCCGCTGCTAAAATTTTTACTGCAGCTGTTGATGCTTTCTCTTTTTCTCCGCGTTCAACGAGAGAATTGATATATTCGTATTGTGCCGCTGTCATGAAATGCATTTTGTCATTCAGTGCTTCAATAGCACTAAGCGGATCTTGTTTAAGTTTTTCAAACTCCTTAATGGTTTCATCAACTTCTTTGCCTACCGCATACTTCATTTTTGCTGCAGCGCTAGCAACTATTTCCAGTTCATTGCCTTTAAATGTTCCGCTACCAACTACCTTGGCCAAAGAATCAGCCATAGCATGTTGCGTAATACCGTTTGCTGATAATCTTTTGGCTAAATCCTGTAACTGGCCTGCCGTTTTTCCGGCGTAGCCGCCCGTGAGCGAAAGCTGTTTATTAAATTGATCAAATTCATTCGCTCCCTGATAGGCGGCAATAGCAGCGGCCACTGTAGAGCCAGCCAATCCACCCATTAACAAACGGGTTGGCGTTAATATTGAACCCATCGCTTTTAAGGCATTACTTACACCACCAAACGAGTCTTTAATCTGTCCACCCTGTTGCACCAATACCATCCAGGCTGGCATACCTGAAGCCAAGGAGGTCACCACATCGGTCATCTGCATAGGTAACATGCGCATGGCGTAGCGATACTGCCCCACTGTCAGAGCACCGCTCATAAACGCTTTTTCTTGTTGTTTTAACCTGGCAATCATCGGCGCTGCCTGTTGCGAAACGCCCATTTGGGCCGCTTGCAGTTCCAGCATTTCCGTTCGGGTTTTACCTACCGTCTCTGACTGCTGTTTCAGTGATACCAGAAAACTATCCGCCGCGACCTTTGCCCGCTTTGATGTCGCTTCTTGAGCCAGTAACGCTTGACCTTCCGCCGTTAACGCCATACTTATTTTGGTTAATTTATCTCTCGATTGCTCCAATATAGTGTTGTAATCGATATACTGGTCAAGTGACAGTAAGCCTTTTTTATGGGAAGCGGCCAATTTACTGCTGATCTTATCCAGTTCAGCAAAGGCTTTATTGGTAGGATTAATTTTATTCAGTAGGTCATTAAGTTCATTTTTTTGCGCTTTAAAGGTTTGCCCATTTCTCAGTGACGCCAGACTGACTTTTTGTAATCCGCTGCCCAGATTTGACGACGCCCTATCAACGTTTTCTGCCGTTTGCTGAAAAGACTTTAATTTCTGTTGACCTCTTTCCAGATCAGCGGTGTTCACTTTTAATGAAATGGTCGCGATATCAGTCATTGCGCTTTCCTTTGGGCAGAAAAAACCCGCCTAAGCAACGGGTTATTTATAATTTTATTTTAATCAGTTTAAAATACAAAAAGCCACGCTGGGTGGCTTAGTAGTTAACTTTTAATGATAATTGATTTCAAATTAAATTTTCTCTTATTCGCTAGACAAATCATCATTAAGAACATCTTTATGTTCAATGTTTCCCTTGCATAATGAATGAAATTTTCTAGGTTTCATCCCAGCCTGCTTTGCCATCGATTTTATTAAATCTTTTGAAAATGGCGCATGATGCTTATCAACTGTAACAACCCATTTATATTCCGTTTCTTTCTTTATCCATTGCTCATGTGATGTTGCCTTTTTGGGTTTTAACTCAAAACCTAAAATTTTTAAAGCTGTTACAACTTCTTTATATTTCAGTGGTGTTAATTTATAAAAAACCATATTTAGCCATTCTATTTTATAATTATGCTGGCTTACTTTCCGCCTTAAATATAATAAAACTATCACCTTTTCCTGTAATAATCCGATTAAATATACACTTCATATAAATACTTATATATCTTAACCACATAGATAATGATGCTTTTCTTTTTAGTAGTTCTTCGGTATATTCAAGCTCAGAATGCGCTTCTAAAAGATAACTATCAATTTGTTCTTCAAGTTTTTTTCTTGCTTCATTTAGAGAATCAGCCTGTGCTGCTAACGACAAATCAAGGCAAGCAGCCACATATACATTACCTTGAGGATAAATCATACAATGTAATCTCATTTTTAGCCTCCTATCCTATACGTACCTTTATTAGCTAAAAACTCATTTTATTCATACAAAAATAGTAAATCTTTTAAACCAAAATCACAACACCAATTGTGCCATTATTTTTTATAAAACAATAATTTTTAGTATGTGAATATTTAATTTTCTTCCAATCGATGACAGTAAGCCTTCCTGGCTTACTGTATCTGTTACTTACCAGTCATTAGCTATAGAAAAAAGTATAAATAAGCCCCCAGATGGGGCTTATCAATAAAATTTAGGTTATCGATTAATTGTAGATCCTATGGTAAAATACAACGCATTTAATACACTCTTTCGTAATCACCACTAATATCAAATCTATCGGCTAGATCATCTAAAATTATTTTTCCCAATTTAAGAAGTTGTTTATTCCTTTCTATATCATCAACCTCTCTATCACCATGTTTACCACTATGAAATAAATTATTTCTTAACGTTCTTAACATAGCTACAACTTTACATAAATCATTATTGCAGTGAGCGATTCCTGTTGGTTTCCAAGCAAACTCATCACCACGAGAAACAACTTGTTTTTTAGGATGTAAATTAATTAATTTATTAGCCTCATCAGTAATATGATATTTATCCTTATATTTATTTACAAATTTATCCCAATCTGGCTCAGCTATATCACCAATTTTTTCACTTTTAAGTAATCTCTGAGCTTTGATAAGATATTCAAACCTGGAAAACCAGTAAAAAAAATAAAAAGAAACTTTTTTTTACTCTTCAGTGATTTGAGCATAATGCATTAATATTACCTCTGATTGTATATTTACAAAACAGAATTCTAAACACTAAAAACATAAGCATATGTGATCACTTTCCCAAAAGTATAATCTTTCAAAAACGATTATATTTTGAAATTACAACCTCACCGATACATCATCACTAAAGCCCTCGCCTCCATCACCCGTATATCATTAAACAAAGTCGTTTTATCGCTAGTCAGGTTTAATAAATCAATAACCTGTGACAGAACGCCATAATCTAAACCTGTTGGGCCATTGATGCCTGTTCGCCATTGGGTACGCATGGCATTAAAGGTGAGATAGGCAGGCCAGACATCTGGCCAAACTTCAATATCACAACTTTCCGGGGTAAAGCCGAATGCGGTTTCAAAATTGCAGATTTCGGTCACGGTCATGCCACCATACATGGCCTCAACGACCGCGATTAGTTTTTTTCCCGTTGTCCTAATAATTCCTGATAATAGGTGGTCGTGATCGCACTGGCCGCCGCGGGATAATTATCAAACAGTAATTTTAGATTGTCGGCGTTATAGGGCTGTTCTATCGCCCAGTCAGCAATAATCTGGCAATAAAACTCTTCAATCGGCATCTCGCGCATTGCTTCCAGTTCACTCATCGCTTTATGATTAAAAGTGAAAGTTACAATTTCAGCCGCTTTTTGACCTGCTACGGGAATAAGGGGAATTCTTGCCCATGGTAATCCCAATAGTCATCGGCTTCTTTGCCAAAGCGAAAAAGTAACTCCTCACCTGTTGGCCATACCCATCTTAATTCTGAAGCTGAGGCCAGAAACCGTGCACCATCTTTAAACAGGCGATAGATACGCTTTGACTGAGTAATGATATCGGCCAGGTTTTTGTATTCAGTATCGAATATAATACCTCGCCAGAATGTACCGTAACCGATACCAACATTACGCCTGAATCGCGCTAACTGGGCAGCGGTTTTACCTGGGCCGCGAGTGCCTTCATACAGTATTTCATTGCAAGGACAACTTAGCGATAACGATTGAGAGCCCGGCAAAGGTTTCCACACTACCTTGTAATTCATCCACTTAGTGCCTCACTTTGTTGTTGCTGAGCGACTTTTTCCCAATCATCGACACTGTCACAGGCAGGAACTGGCATAATGTTACAGGTCGCTTCTATTTTTTGCGTAATCTGCTCTTTAAATGCCATGACTGAGATATGCTTACCAAGTAACTCAAGGTTTTTAATTTTGTCTGGCCACTTAATTTTCTTTAGTAGCGCCTCAGTTGTATCTTCCGCCGATGAAATGGCCATAATATCTAAACCATTTAAGCTAGTGCGCCAGACTTTTGGCCACGCTTTGACAGGTTTTAAATCACCTTCATCCGTCAAAATATCGAGAATGTCCATTTGATCAATACTAACAAGACGTTTCAGAACATAGTCCGCATCAACATCCAGACGTTCATTGCGGCTATTTATTAATTGCTGAATTCGATTTTGAATGTTGGGTTTTGCTAGGTTCTCAGCGGCAATATCTTTGGCTGTTTTTTCACTGTAACCAGCTCTGATAGCAGCTTGTGTGCCATTAAGATCGATGAGGTACTCGCGACAAAATGCGGCTTGTTTGTCTGTGAGTGCCATATTTTTACCTTATTTGTTTTAATTTATTGATTGTGCGTGCATTGCGCAACGAAATTGAACGACATCGGTATTCCGCTATCGGAAATACTCATTAATTTATTTTTTGTTGCAAAATTGTTAAATGTGACTAACTTTTAATAGCTTTTGTTTTATCAATAATAAGGAGAACTTATGAAAAACTACTTTAAAATATTACCTATTGCATTTTTATTTGGTTTTAGTATTACTGCTATTTCTTATGCAAAACAGACTGATTTTATGGGAGGAGAATTAGATACCACGTCTGACTTTGACGATGCAGGATGCCCTAAGGTATGCTGGAACGTTCCCAATGGAGACAGATTTTGCAAACAGCAAGATTTGAATGGTTGCAAGATTGTTCCAGATAGGGATTCAGTGCCTAACAGATCTAACCAATAGATTTCTATCTTTTGATTTATTTGTAAAAAATTATTCTTAAGAAATTTATGTCTTTTACTATTTTTACTTATAAATCTCTTTAACCCTTTCCCAAAGCCCCAAATACTGCGCTTGTAAGGTTTCGAGCTGACGTCTGAGACGGAGATAATTTCGCTCAGCGTCAGGTGCAATTAGGTCTTACATCATCCACATTGATATTTATTGATAACGTATAAGTCCAATTAGTGTAAAAACTTATATAAAAAATTAAAAAAATTTTATTTGTGAGATTTTGTTGCATTTACATTAATGTTGTTGAGTTGTTAATAATAAGCATGAATACTGATAATGATTATTATTTATTTCCGGAGGATTAATTATGACATTATTATTCAAAATATTAACACTTGTATCGCTTTTGGGATTTAGTTACTTCTCATTGGCTAATGACAACCCAATTAATAGTCAGTGGAAATTGCTTTGCGGGACGGATCAATTTGGGAAAGATGTTTGCTTAAATCAAAATGGACAGTTTGTTCCAGTTCCAAAATCTATGCCAAAATCAATTCCAGAATCCATACAAAAATCACAATAACAAGTAGAAAACAAAAGAAACCAAATTTCATACCTCTTCTTAATCTGAAGAGGTTAATCTCAAAATGACTTCTGACTTTACTTCACTTAGACAATTACTTGCTCTGTTGCTTATAAATCTCACTCACTCTCTCCCTCAAACCCAAATACTGCGCCTCTAAGGTTTCGAGTTGACGTCGGAGACGGAGATAATTTCGCCGAGCGTCAGGTGCAATTAGGTCTTACATCATCCACATTGATATTTATTGATAACGTATAAGTCCAATTAGTGTAAAAACTTATATAAAAAATTAAAAAAATTTTATTTGTGAGATTTTGTTGCATTTACATTAATGTTGTTGAGTTGTTAATAATAAGCATGAATACTGATAATGATTATTATTTATTTCAAGAGGATCAATTATGAAATCATTATTCAAAACATTAACAATTGTATCGCTTTTGGGGTTTAGTTACTTGTCATTGGCTAATGACAACCCAATTAACAATCAGTTCAAATCGTTTTGCGGGGTCGATGAATTTGGGAGAGATGTTTGCTTAAATCAAGACGGAGAGCTTATTCTAGTTTCAAAACCTCTCAAAATATTAACTCCAGAATTAAACAAAGATTACAATAACAAGTAGAATACAAAAGAAACCAAATTTCATACCTCTTCTTAATTTGAAGAGGTTAATCTCAAAATGACTTCTGCCTTTACTCCACTTAGACAATTACTTGCTCTGTTGCTTATAAATCTCACTGACTCTCTCCCTTAATCCCAAATACTGTGCTTCTAAGGTTTCGAGCTGACGTCTAAGACGGAGATAATTTCGCCGAGCGTCAGGCGCCAATTGGGCGGGTCTTGCATCATCCAGGCCGGAGGAGGCGGTAATATTGTCGGACTTTGCACACACCGCTTTGACATACAACCGCTTAGTGCCATTATGCAGATCGTCAGTAAGCCTGGTAATTTCAGCTTTAGCATGATTAAGTTCCTGTGTCCGTTTGGTATCCAGTTGATACAGTAATTTAGCTTCTTTTAAATATGTGTTTTTGAGTTCTGTCTCTTTGTCTAATTCAGCCACCAGCTGATTATATTGATACTTAAGTTGGGCATAATAGTTATATAAAATTACAAGCGATGTAGAAGCCAATATGGCGATAAAAAATGGCAAGCTATTTAATTTCATATATTGCCTGCACATATGGCTGACTCAATTTCACGACGCGTCATCAGTCCCTGCCATTTTTCCTTACCGACATAAACCCACTGTTTCATCGCTTCACAGGCGCCATTTTGATCACCGGCATTGAGCTTCTTGAGCAGTGTGGAACGCTGGAAATTGCCAATGCCAACGTTATAAACAAAAGAGTAAATAGCGGCCTGGGTCAGCGTATTGATTTTGATCTGTATTAACGGGTCGACCTGTTTCTTAACCGTCTGCAGATCATTGTTAAGCCACTGTTCACATTCTGCTTTGGTGTACGTTTGCTTACGCTCAATATCCTTTCCCGTATGACCATAGCATACTGAAAGCACTCCACCGCCATCAAAATAAGGCGCTAACTCTAGCCCTTCAAAATGCATTATCATGGTGGAAGCAAGTAACATCACTCCACCACCCGCCGCCACTACAATCTTTTTAGGTATCTTCATAATAATGATATTCCTTCAATTTATATTCCTTACGCTTGTAGTACCAATTAACCAAAAAAGTGCCTATCGTGCAGACAATACCGACAATAGCCACCCACTGCTCTAAAGTGAAAAAACTTAAAATAGTGATCAAGATGCCCCACAGATAGGCTATAGGACTGGAGTATTTTTCAGGCATGCGCATATCCACCCCTAAGGAGTGTATCCATAAATTTGTGTGATTAATAAAAAAGAATTTGCATTAAGCTAATAATAAATATGAAGATTGCTCACATTAATGCATTATTGTTTTGATATAAATATGGCGTGATGTTTATCCTTCTTTGATATTATCTTATTGTCAAATATCACAATTTAAAAAGAAGGAACAATGGTGAGTACTTTTTTTACTCTTGATCGAGCAAACAGTTTATCCAGTGAGTTAACAATTAATTTAACATCTATTATACCTAACACTCCAGAATTAACATATTTATCTGATTTATATGAATTAGGGATATCCCGACATGGTTGTAATTATCTTCTTGATCCGAAGCTTAATCTTTGGCAATCAGATAGAAACATGAGTGCTATTATCGAAATAATGTTAGAGGAACGAAGAAAATCAAAATATCCTGAAAAACCATCTCGCTTTCAATCGGTGTTTGCTTGTGAAACCAAAGAAGATGCCTTATGGCTCTGTGGCAAATTTCAATATCCAACTAATTCACCCATTTATAAAATTGATACAGATAGTTTTCATCGCGGTGATATGAATCTACTTAGCCTAAATTGTACACCTCTCGAACTGTCACATCGACTTGATCTCTATTGGCAAGAAGAAACCGAAATGTTATATGATGGTTACTTTCCATTCTGGGAAATAACAATCCCTCTCCCTGTTCAAATAGGCGATAGGATATCAATATGATTTTATAATTGGGTTATTTCATATTTCGTCTGCTCAAATCGCTCTTTTTCCAATTCAACCCCTAGTGCCCTACGATTAAGTTTTAATGCAGCTTTGATGGTGGCACCTGATCCCATAAAAAAATCTGCAACCAAATCGCCTTCGCGACTACTGCTTTTGATTATGTGCTCCATCATTGCCGCCGGTTTTTCACAAGGATGTTTACCCGGGTAATACTGTACCGGCGGATAGTGCCATACATCTGTATATTTTACATTGACGGTGACCAGAAAATAACGACGTAACAGTTGATGTTGTTCTGCCTGTTTGTGATATTGTTTTTTTAATTCGTCTTGTTCAGTTAACAATGAGCAATATTTTCTTGCTAATGGATTATCAAGTTGTTTTTTTCTCGCTACCACTTCAAATAAAAGCTGCAGCTTTTGATAATCCTGTTCAGTCGGTAATTGCCACTGACTATAACCAAACCAATGGTTAGTCATTTTCTTACCGGTTACCTGATTAATCTCCATTGCCGCTATATTTAATATTACCTTCGCTTGTCTGAAATAGTCTATTAAGGGTTTAAATACGTTAATTTTTAATTCACGGCATTGCTTAAGATATTCATTAGTTTTACCTTCAAATGGCCCATGGTAATGTTCAGCAAAAATTATTCGCTCAGTCGCAGGAAAGTAGCTGCGCAAGCTTGCTTTATTCTGCCTGCGCCAAATACCTGACGGCTTTGCCCAGACGATATGATTAAGTACATTAAATCGGTCGCGCACTAATAATTCAGTATCCGCCGCCAACTTTGAACTACAAAATATATATAAACTCCCATTGGGTTTTAGTACCCGTTTGAATTCAACTAGCATCGCATCAAGCCATAGCAAATATGCCGTTACATTTTCCCACTGGTTATCCCAGGCACAGTTTTTAACCTGAAAATAAGGTGGATCAGTAGCAATTAAATCAATGTAATTATCAGGCAGTGTTTTGATATAGCTAAGTGAGTCATCGTTAATTAAATTAACGCTATTTAAATTCACTGTTTTTTTCATAGATCAAGAAAACCTTTTTTGCTAGGCTTAACTTGCTTTGTGCACACAAGCAGTGGGCCTTGGTTTGTCCGTGATCTTTTTAACGGGCAAATGGTTGGTAAGGTGCTACCAACACCCACCAGCCGCCCATTTCACAGCTTAAAGTCGTTTAAATAATGTGTAGTTATCCCGGCCTGTTATCAGGCCGGCCAGACTGAATTGCGTTAATAGCAATTGACAGCGGGGTTCAGGTAACCCCGTTATTTCTGCGATTACCGGTACGGTTAACCATTTATTGACTGGCAATGCCGCTAAAACGCATGCGGCCTGTGCAGTCATATCAGTTTGTTTTAACATGCTATTTTAAACCTTTAGTCAGTTATTGTGCGTATACACACATGTAACTCTGTCCAAAGTGAATAGCAAGTTCTGTAGAAACAAAAAACCCAGCGCGGCGGCTGGGTCAGTTGGTCACTGTTATAAAAACGGCAACTTATATTAGAATAGTGGCTCATTGGATCAACGATGTCAACAAGTTCTTGTCATTTTTTCTTGTTTTCGACTCATTTTCACGCTTTTTAAACGCATTTTTAAGTATTGGATAAATAAGATATTCTGCCGCACTGAGAATTTCATTAACTTCCCGACGACAAGTTGACATTGAAGGTTTGCGGTATTCCTGAGTTCGATTACGCCGTATCATTACACGAGGTTTTACCAGGCTATGATAATAGCGTGCAATCGCCCGATCAGAACGATTAAACACATAACGACAGAGTAATAACGAAAAAGCGATCCGATCCAGCTGATATATATTATCAACCACTTTTGCTATAAATAGTCCGTCATCGTCACTACACATTTCGCGCCATGGTTCATCCCGTCGCTCCACTGTCAACATTAATTGAGCGATAATGCTACTTTGTCTTTTCTCTAACCGCCCGCTATATACCCAGGCACCAAATTTTGATAGCCAATGTTGTAGCCAAAGATCCTGATCCTGCGTAAGACACAAGCTATCAGAAACAGGTTTCATACTCGCCATGCGCGCAGCTCCATCACTTCTCGCTCAGTCTGCTTTAATAACTCGGTTTCGGTACCGTGAATCCGTTGCCAGCTTTTCGGTGCCGCATGAAAACCAGTAGGATAACTGGCTCGATGGTGAGGTGGACATAAACCTAACACTTCCTTGTGGCTAGCCCGTTGCCCCATTCCCTGTCCTGTACGAACATGATGAATTTCCGCTAAGCTTGCACCACAGCCCATATTACGACAACAAATACAGCCTAACTGGGCGACATCTGCCAGCCACTGCTGTTCATCTTTGTTTTTTGCTTTAGTCATTGGTCTTGCCTCTTTAAGTAAAATTTAACAATTGGGCAGCGGCATTTTCAGCCGCTTGTTGGTTTGGAAAATTGCGGTGTAAGATAAAGTTCCATAGCACATCGAGGGTAGATTTATACAGTTCGCCAAATTCAAGTTCGTCCATTTTGGCAAAGCTGATTGATTTAGCGACCCGTCTTAAGCTTCCGTCAGGCATTTGATAAGTTTGATAATGGCCGGCTTGTTCAACAACCCAATAGCGAAAGGCATCAAAGGATTTAGTGATAGAAATATTACCAGCGCGCTTATGCGCTATTTCGGCAAGATAGACATCTGCTGCAGACTGCAGTGCATCAGCATGCTCGGTGTAATAAGCAAGAAACTTTACATAACCATTAATAAGCTGTTTTTCCGTCGGCGATATAGTCCCGCCCGTCGGTTGCCAATAGTGATAACCCAGATTGAGGAGGGCAAAGTATTTACGGTGGAAGCGTGGATTGCGTGCCTTTTTAACATCAGCATAAAGCACATCACCACATTTGATTTTGTAATGGAGGTAATCTTTAGTCGCCGGATCTGCTGCGACCAGAGTGTCGTTTGAAATTTTGATAAAGTTATGCTGTGTCATACTTTTCTCTTAGTTGACACAGCAAGTGTTTAGGTTATTGGGTGTTCAGGCCAATTGAGTATATTATACATATGCTATAGATTAAGATATACCTTATTCAAGCAATTTTTCCAATTGTTTTAATTCATTAATTTTATGTTCTAATTTAATTATTAAATCTTCAATTTGGCAATCATTCTCACTTATATTACTATCACGTAATTCTTTAATTTTCTTATGTATTATATTTATTTCTGTCCTAAGAATTTTAATCTATAACGCGAACTAACATTATAATAATTTAAATTTTTAACTTTAGTAGACTCATCTAGACAATAAGATGAATCATTATTAATGAATTCAAGAATTGCTTTCCAATCAGAATTATTATTTTTACTAATAAAAGATCTTTTGAAATGATCACGTTCAAATATATAGCTAAGTAAACTAGGATTAGCTTCTAAAAATTCTGTGAATGGATATTCACATTCATCTAATTGATCATATATTGATTTTACTAATGATGTATAATCGTTTGTATTATCATTTAAATATTCAAATTCTGTAATAGACGAATCACTAATTTCAGCGTCTTTTATAAAATTCTTCGCGGCAAGAAGGAATGATGACTGGGTATACATTTTAAATGTATCAGCCCCATTGCTAGTTATTTCTGTTTTTAATATTTCTAAAGAACCTAAAGGTTCTATTATTTTTTCAAGCTTATACCACCAATCATCTTTTGCATCATTCGTTATGAAAATTACATTTTTAATCTTTTTATTAGATACTTTTTTTAATAACTCCTTCCATAAATACAAATCACCAAACTTACCTTTATAATAAATTCCGTTAAAACAATGCTCTTTTTCTTTTTTCTCATCTCCCCATCCAGGACCTATTTTATTTTTATAACGTTTTTCACCTTCAGTGTTTATTTCATCTACTTCTTTCTGCGTTAATTGTTCGCCTATTTTATCTTTGGAAATTTCATCAATCCAATTCCTAATTTCATCAGTATTAAATATATAGTCATTTTCACTTATTCTTGGTTCGATATTTTTAGTGATAAAATCTTCTAAATCATTTTTTACACCATTGCGTAACTTACATAATTCACCATGTAAATTCTGATATTTTTTCTTAATATTTCCTTTATCACTACATAATTTATTCAACTGGTCTACAATATTTCTAAAATCAGCGTCTATACTTTTTAACTCATTTAACGAACTTTGGATCGTTGATAGTCTATTTCTTTGATATTCTAAACATACTTGAAAGGGAAACCATAATCGATCTTCGATTTTTTCCAAAACATTAATAAAAACTTGTCTGCTATCTTCTTCACACCTATATAGATTGAAAAAGCAATTAGTATCGAATACTAAAATTGTATCTTTACTATTAAATATTGCTTTTTCTTCTTTAGTGGTCAGATCATAAAATCCTTTAAAACGACTACGCATCACAATCCTCAATCAATAAAAATTGATTATTAATCATATGGATAAATTTATTAAGTGCAATTTCTGATAACAAAAATGATAGAAATATCACATTAAAATTAATTTTTAGACAAAGCAACTTACTACACTCAAAACCCTTGCGTTTCTCGCTGATAATGATTTGCCCTTTTACGCGCATAATGTTCACTCTGACTTTTCCCTTTCTGCAGTAACCACTTGGCTTCATTGTTATCGATATTTTTAATATAGGAATTGACCAGCTGCGCATAAGCGGTACCTGTTTTACCATCACGATTTAGTCGCAAAATTATTTCCATTAATGACGCATCGCTATTTTGGTTATATACCACATCCCGATATAACCCGATCCAGACGTCACAATCCTGCTCGATTTGGCCTGTATCGCGACTATCGGCTGGATAAGGTCTTTTATCCGCTCGCTCTTCTAATTTGCGATTCAGTTGCGTCAGCAGCAAAACGACGCAATCCATCTCTTTGGCTAAATTTTTTAATTCAGTAGTGATATCACCATAAGCAATATCTCGCCGTTCGGCTTTACCTGCTTTGATTAGCGTCAAATAATCAACCCCAATGAGGCCAATTTGTCCTTTTGCTCGTTTTATTTTTCGACACTCTGCAATGATATGGTGAATATCAACCCCGGGCGTGCTATCAATATACATATTGGATTCAGCAATCTCTTGCGCTCTGGCTAGTGCCCTACTCATATCACTATCATCATAAGCGCCGGTGTAAAAAATATCTGCCGACACATTGCCTTCCTGCGCAACCATTCGCTCGATAATGCCTCTGTCGGTCATTTCCAGACTAAATAACAAAGTTGGCAATTGATGATTTAAGGAAAATGGCTGGCAACACGGTTGAAAAAAGCAGTTTTCCCCATTTTAGGCCGGGCGCCGATAACCACTAATGAGCCACGTAATGCCTGTTTAGGCGCCATAATTTCATCTAATGATCCAATGCCTAATGTGAACCCGGCGGCATTTTGTGGATCAGCAAAACGCCTTTCTACCTCATTCAGCCAATCGCCAATAACCTCTTTGGCCGGCCTTAAACCTTTACTTTTACCTGTTCTGGCATGCTCTATCAGCTGGCTGATCATTTGTTGCATATGGGATAATTTTATATTTGTCTCAATCCCATCATTGGCCATCATCATTTCAATACAGGAATTTAAATTATCGATTGCGTAGCGTTGGATGGATTTATCTCTGACGATTTTTGCGTAACTGACAATATTTGCCGTGGTCGGTAATTGGCACAACTCGGCAATATAGGCAAAACCACCCACATTGGTTAATTCGCCGTTTTCCTTCAATGAATCACTAACGGTGATAATATCCGTCGGCTTATTGGATTTTATTAGTTTAACAATCTCGGCATAAATACGCTGATGTGACCCTTGATAAAACGATCCGGCTTTAATTAGCGAAGTAACCAAATAGCGTTTCTCGTCATCGGTGCTTAACATCAAACCGCCAAGCACTGCCTGTTCAGCACTAAGATTATGAGGTGGCTGCATGAAGTTATTTGTCATTTGCCCGCTCCTCCTTGACGGCAACATAACAACGCTCAGTGATCAAATAATCTAAATTTTTTCTTCGCCACAATCCGCCACGGCCATTTTCCCGATCTTGTTGCATCCAACGGCAATGGTCAGCGATATAAGTTAAATAATTTTCCCATCGCTGCTGATTGAATTTAAATTTCTGCCAGAAATTTTTAAGCATGCGCTTTCGGGCATCGGTCAAAACCCGGATTTCTGGCATATCAGGCAAGAGGTTATGGTAGGCTGCAATAATTTGTTGATAGTTTAATTTATTTGCTTCTGTAATCGGTGTGTCAGCGCCGTCTGATACACCATCAGTAATATCTTTATTAATCTTGTTATAATCTTTTGTATTTGTCTGCCGAATTTTCGGGGGAGCTATCGCATTTTTTTGTGATAGGTCTGCCGAATTTTCGCAGGAGCTATCCCGTTTATTGGTGATAGGGTCTAAAGATGAATGACTGGCATCACTTGAAAAATTATCTTGCTGGCCTGGATGAGTAATTTTTTCTATTTTAGCGACCACCGGCTCGATAAATAATACGTTATTCGCCACACCCTTAGCGGTATTGATGGTCCTAAATTCAATAGTGATTAAGCCTTGCGCTGATAATCGCTTAATCGCATCGGTGACTTCCCGTTTAGTAAAGCCATAGCGATCAGCAAATGACTGATAACTACGCTGTAACTTGTCACCACTAAAACGTTTGCGAAACCCCTTAAATTCTCCGCTGTATTCGTCCCTCACCTCCATCGGCCGATACCAATAAACAATTTCAGACAACAGCATAATAGCTTTACAATCTGGTTTACCTGACGGCATTTTTACATTCTTCCACCAGGTTGCCGGTATTATATTGCCTGATATGTTAATTTTTGCCATGCTTGCCACAGTCGCGGTCATATAATTTTGCATATTACACTCCCAGCGCGCGAGCAATATCACGGCATGCGTTTTGATACTCGGTTGAATTAAGATTAAGCTGACGCAGTTTCGCTTTTTGCTGTTCGTATTGGTGCCAAATGGAGAGTGCAGCTGCATAGCGACCATCATAAATAGGTTGGATCTGGTCAATCGTGGCAGGTTTACCGTTTAAGCGAAAGCCATCACGATAAGTGATCATATCGATAGTCCTTAACATTTAGTCTTACCCCAAGTCTGTTATACGCTGGTCAGGCGCGGTATTGGATAGCGTTTAAAGCGGTTACTGCATTAGTAATTTGTCGTGATATGTCATGTCCTCCTAACAATGTCTCAGACATTGCCGCTGCGAATTGTTTGATGGCAATTGAAGCTAAATAATTGATGCGATTACCGTCAATTTTTGCCTTCTGTTCAGCAGGTAAAACCGCCATAATGGCTGGTATCAAATCACAAAACTTTTGTTTTGCCGCCTTGGAGTCACCCCGTAACCAACGGAAAATCTGTTGCCGGTTATTGTTAATGGCTTTCCAATCTGCTTGTCCTGCTTTATCTTCGATCTGGCTTAACCTAGGTTTGCCACCTGAATTAAGCTGAAAATACATGCGGCTTACTTCAATCGCTACACGCTCCTGTCCGCTGGCCATTGCCCAAATTTCTATTTCATCTTTGAGCGCTTGGATATCAATTTCCATGTTGATTTGCGTCTCCTGTCGCAAAATTGATTAGTATTAATCAGTTTATGTTTATTTTTTTAGTTAATATTCATTTCTGGCCAGATTTTTTGCAAATCGTGTGGTCGAAGTTCAGGCCTTGTCACTCTGCCATTAGTCGCATTTTCTATGGCAAAACACCTTGTTGGCGGAACCGGAGCATAGCCATGTGCCATTTGTGATAAATAGGAACTAGAAACGCCCAGTTTTTGAGCTAAAAGTTTAGCTTCACCATGCTTTAAACTAGCTATGTATTCATTTAGTTTCATAAACACCTCTTCATTTGAAATAAAATCAGTTTAATGAACGCTAAACCTTTGTTAAGTATTTGCTTGTTTAGTGAATACTAATCAGAATTCAGATATAAGAAGTAGAAATCCAGACATATAATCATTATGAATAAAATAAGTATGAAGAATATTAGACAAAAAAAATTGAAAGAATGGTTTTCCAACAAAACACTGCCTGAAAAGGAAAAAAGCTATTTATCACAGCTTTTGAATGGTAAGGCATCCTTTGGTGAAAGAGCAGCTAGGCGATTAGAAAAAGATTACCATATGCCTAAAGGCTATTTAGATGATGCTCTCAATGCCACTTGTTCAGAAAATCATTACCAGATAAAGCTAACGCCAAGACAAAAAGTATTATTAGAGCTATTTGATGCGCTACCTGATTGCGAAGCTGATGCTTTGATAAAAAATCTTGAAGAGAAAAAACAGCACTATGATAAATTACTAGCTGAATTATTACACAAAAAACAACAGAAAAAAGCGCAATGAATCACAATATTTTCTTATAAAACAAACTAATCAATATTAATATTTGTTTTATGCAGTTTATAGTATTTCCTACTGTAGCTCCCTCTCTATCTATCCTAGATAATTATTTGATTAACTAATTATTTTTATATCAACAAATTGATAATTTATATATTTTTTAGTGAATTTCTTTCGCTATATATCAAAATAATTTTCTAATAATCAATATATTAAACAATATATGAGTTAAGACAAAATAAATTTCAGTTATTTTGTTTATTTTTTAATTTACTTTGGTTTATTGTTTACTAAACTACGATAAAAAGCAAACAGGCAGGACGCCCGCGAAGTAGCCGCCAGTGGCATATGAATAACTGGATGATTTGCTCATATAAAACAACACAGCAAGTGTTTAGGTAAGTGTTCAGACTAATTTGATTCACTGTCGTTTGTTGGAGGAGAACCGCTGCACTCATCACGACCGGCCATGATTACCACGATAAACGACAGTTTTTTGTTAACACCAGGGAACTATATTATTCGCCGACCAAAGTTCGACAAGGCAAGACACTATCGAGCAATTAACGATAGAAACTAGGAAAGACCTGACAGTCCGGAAAGACGGACACCCAATGACAGACGTAAAAAAACCCACTGCAGTGGGCTCTTTTACCTGGCTGACCGACCAAAGTCAGCCAGAATTCTCAGCGGAGACCAATCCGCTAAAGAGGCAAGACCAATGATAACTATCATCGATCAGTCTTTATTTTAACAGGAGTTGCTATGAAAGCACAACCTAAAATTCTTTTCTTCAGCAAGCCAAGTAGATCAGAACTGGCTCACACAAAAACAAAACATCAACACAAGAAACAAAGCAATAATTTGCTTTGTCTAGCAAATAAACCACTTTACCCAACTACACAAAATCCCTGACCAACAGAGGCTAGACCAATGAAGACCTATATTTGTGTATTCGAGCCTACCATAAGTGCTCGGGCAGATGGTGCTTTACCGCTATCAATTGCGTTAACCGCGGCGAATGAAAAATTAGCGGTTGCCAGTGCCATGATCAGGTTATCAGAAAGCTATCCTGATGATATTGATAAATTCAACACCGATGAACCCATAATCTGTCTCGATCAGGTAGGTTCACCCCGCCCGGCTGTCGGTCAATTTGATGAACAGTTTGCGCTTGAAAATGAGTTTAATGGTAAAAGTTGGCAACCCGCTAAACCAGTGGAGTTCAAAAAAATAGCGGTTATAGTTCGTATTGCCGCTATTTTACTCTTTGCTAAAACTTCATTTTTCAAATCAGATATCAACAAAGCCATTTACTTCGTCCATCAAAGTAAAGCGCAACCCAAAATCCGAAATATTGCCGCAGGCTTAGCGAAAATAACCCAAGTAGCGGTGATGGATGCAGAACAAACCAATGAAATTGCGCAAGCAGTGTTTGACTATGCCGATGAGAATGTCAATATCGAGCAGGCACAGAAGCTAGCCGAAAGCTGGCTAGCGGATACACCATCTACTGCTGCACCCATCAATGAGCCAGTAGTAGCACGTAATTACGCAACGCTTGATACCGAAATTGCATTAGCCTTACTGGATGATTTTAATCATGAAAACATTTTAAGCAGTCATGTAAGACAAGCGAAAACATTAATTAATGAAAAAAATGAAGTATGGCAGCGCTGGTCGATGGAGCTACGTACCTACCCTGGTATTTTAGCCGTGCCGAGAGAGCAGGTTTTTGCGCTAATCACGGAAAGTAAACAGTATCCCCAACTAGTAAATGATGCTAATGGCAGAAAGTCATTTATAGAGGAGAAATTATCAGGCTCTAACAATCAACAAACCGCAATAGAACAGCCCGCTAACGAAAAATCCAAACGTGGACGTAAAACAAAAGAAATAAAAGTCAAAGAAAAGAACAGTTCAGTAATTGAAACGCTTCAACCTGAGATGGATAAGCCAGCAATACAAACAACTGAAGATTTTCAACAGCAGCGGCAGTTATTGAAGATACCATCAAACAACAAGATGCATCTTCACAAAATAACTTGCGCATTTGGAAACAGGTTCAAAGAACGGATCCCCGCTTTACCAAGCCATTAGATGGCGTTGGTTTTACTGGAACAAGTATTAATAGTACCTATATGTTTATGCGGGCGACAGAAATATTTGGCGCATTAGGCAAAGGCTGGGGCTACCAGGTTTTAGAAGAGAAATTAGTTAATGGTATCCCATTACTAGAACCTATTGTTGATAACCACTATAAGCAAATTGGCAGCCGCTTTTTACGGGATGCTGATGGTTCACTGATTTATGAACAAAACCACTCAATTAAAATTCTGTTTTGGTATGTCATTGATGGTGAACGAGCAGAAATAGAAAGTTATGGAGCAACACCCTATCGCTATAAAACCAAACACGGCATTAAAACCGATGGTGAAGCAATTAAAAAATCTTTTACCGATGCGATAAAAAAAGCCTTATCCATGATGGGATTCTCAGCGGACGTATTTATGGGCATGCATGATAATCCTGAATATCTGTTTGATAACAAAATTGAATTTGATATTAAAGCGGCCAGTGATAAAGCCGAAGATCTGGCCCGCTTACGCAAAGAGCTGGATGAAAAGTTCACCCGCAATACAGCAACGATGCGAACCGCCGTTACCAAAAATGAATTACGCGGCATCGCTTCCACCATCACCCGAGAAATGTCGGTTCATCTTAAGCATGCAAAAGATCGTAACGATGAAGAATATGAAAAATACCTCTCTGACCGTTTACGTCGACTGAATCAAATTGAACATGAGTGTCTGGTAAAACTGGAAGGAGCAACCCAATGAGCCAAACCACCGCAATCGCACTAGCCGCTGACTACGAAAAATTGCAACAATTAGTCGAAAAGGGCGAGTTTACTAGCGAAGAAATTGCCGACACCTTAGAGGGCATTGAAGGCCAACTCGGTGACAAACTGGACGCAATTATGATCCATGTACGTAACATCGAAGGTCAGGTAAAAACACTGGATGATGAAGCAAAGCGACTAAAAGAGCGCAGTAAATCATTTGAAATCCAAGCAAAACAGCTAAAACATTATGCCCTGGATTGTCTGTTAAAAGCCGGTCTGGAAAAACTTAAAACTATCAAAAATACCTTCTCAGCACGTTGTGGCGTGGTGAAAGTGATTATTGATGATGAGTCACTACTTCCCGATGAACTGGTTGATGTACAGACAATCACGGCACCGGACAAAAAAGCCATTAAAGAAGCGATTGAAAAAGGCAGCGTTGTCCCAGGTGCACATCTGGAAATTGGTGAACGGTCACTGATGGTACGTTAATCATTTATGTGCCCAGGCTTGGGCACTTTCTCAGGAGATACATTTATGGCGACAAAATTAGTCATTATCATTCAGCATGATAACAGCAGCAATCAATGCCGGATTGAATGGTCAACGGCAGCGACTAAGGATGTTACCTCTAAGGAGCAACAAATGTTAACTCAGATGCAAAAAGCGTTGCTTGTCCAGTTCGATTATCCGGTTAATCCCGCCGCTCTTCATTAACGCTAATCAGTACGGAGTATTCATTATGCAAATGACCCAATTAAACAGAGGCAAGACCAATGCTAAGACACCAACATTATAAAGATCAACCTGTCAAAATTACGTTACCCGATGGTACTGCCGGCTTTATCTCTACCGATCGACGATGCAATATTTGTTATGATTTTCCAGCGCATATCAAAATCGAACCAATGCCGATTATCGCTGCTCACTCACGGAGTAAACAATAATGTTTGCTTTATTTCTGTTGATATGTAGCTCACTCAATTGTCAGTTCCAACTTTCAGGTTATCGCTATCAGAACGAACAGAGCTGTTTAATTGATCAGGCATTGTTAAGCAGAAAAAGACAATTGGCCGAATGTTATCCTATCGAGGAGTTTATACGACCAAAAATTGATTAGGCATAATCAGTTTTATTTTTTAACGGCCATTAGCATGGCGATTTCTCTAACTTTGATGAGTGATCAGCCATGCAATTACTATCCTGGCAACCCGGACAATCGTTATTAACGGAATTTGATATCAAGTTAGGTCGGCTCACAGCCAGTATACAACATCAACCTTGTTCACCGACAGAGATTAAAATCGCCTGTGATACCGCCGACCTGATTATTTTATTAATGATAAGGCAAGACCAAGATGAGAAACAAGCATGACATTATCACACCAGAGGAAATGGTAGAACTGACTGGCTATCAGTTTCCATCTAAACAATGTGAAGTGTTACAACGGGCTGGCATCTTTTTTATTAAACGTCCAGATGGGCGGCCAAAAACCACCTGGGGACATTTTAATCATCCGCTAGCGGTAAGCGCTAAAATAGCAGAGCAAGAGGAGCCAGATTTTGGAGCGATGTGATTATGGTTCGAATTAGAAGAAGAAAAAATGCTGAAGATAATTGGATGCCTCCTCGAGTACGAAGAGGGAAATCTGCTTTTGAATTTCAAGCACCTGGAGGAAAAACGATTAGACTATGTAACCTAACACTCACACAAGCTGAAGTTTGGATTGCTTATGAAAAATTTATTAATGACCAAAAAAATGAAGAAACGCTTAATGCTTTGGTCGATAAATTCTTTTTCTCTGCTGACTTCACAAACTTATCTCCAACATCACAGGGCGACTATAGAAAATACACAAAAAAACTATTACCAGTATTTGGCAAAATGTTACCTGACAATATAAAACCTGAACATATTCGAAAATACATGGATAAACGAGGGCTGAAAAGCCAAACTCAGGCCAACAGAGAGAAAGCTTTTTTATCTCGCCTTTTCAGCTGGGCATACGAGCGCGGAATGGTAAAAGGTAATCCATGCAAAGGCGTGCGTCAATTTAAGGAAATTGCGCGCGATAGATACATCACTGATGATGAATATAATGCGCTCTACTCTGTTTCAGCTGATGTGGTAAAAGTGGCAATGGAGATTGCTTATTTATGTAGTGCCAGGCAAGCGGATGTTTTAACGCTTACTTATTCGCAGTTATCTGATAACGGAATCTTCATTAAACAAGGTAAAACAGGTAAAAAACAAATTAAAGCTTGGACGGATCGATTGAAAGCTGCAATTAAATTAAGTAAAGCATTACCAATTAATTCTGGTATCAGTAGTCTTTATGTCATTCATCAACCTAAAGGCGCAAAATATACCCGTGATGGATTTAATAGTCGCTGGCAAAAGGCCAAACAAGAAGCCGCAAAAAAATTTCCATATTTAGATTTTAATTTTACATTTCATGATTTGAAGGCCAAGGGAATTTCTGACTTAGAAGGAACCTTGAACGAGAAACAAAGTATTTCTGGCCATAAAACACCATCACAGACCGCAAGATATGATCGTAAAGTTGCTATTGTCCCAACTGTTGGAGGACAAAAGCGGGAACAAATTGGTAAGTTAGTAGCGAAAATTAATAGCGCAATAATAGTGAAACGTGATCCCACCCACAAAAAAAGCAACCCTAAAGGTTGCTCTTTTTTTTGCTTAACTCGCTGATACTCAACGAATTTTTAGTATGGTGCCCAGGGCGGGACTTGAACCCGCACAGCCTTAAGGCCGAGGGATTTTAAATCCCTTGTGTCTACCGATTTCACCACCTGGGCTAAATTTTGGAGGCGCGTCCCGGAGTCGAACCGAGGTAGACGGATTTGCAATCCGCTGCATGGCCACTCTGCCAACGCGCCCTACTCAATCTAGCTTATTTGTAGGGCAGATATTGGAGCGGGAAACGAGACTCGAACTCGCGACCCCGACCTTGGCAAGGTCGTGCTCTACCAACTGAGCTATTCCCGCATTTTCACTATGCTTAGTTAGTTTGTTAAACCTAGCATCGTTTGATGCGCTGCATTCTACTTGTTTCCTGTATTGAGTCAATACTATTATTTATTAATTCGGTTCGTTCGCTGGTTTTTCAATCATTTCGATCAAGCTTCATGCAAATTTTTCCAAGCTGCAGATAAATATTGAAACATAGACCAAAACGTTAAAGCTGCAGCAAAATAAAGTAATATGATAGCAATGATCTCAATTTGAATATTAGGATGCCACAGCAATCCAACTAATGAGCCCATCTGGGCAGCTGTTTTAAATTTTCCAATCCAAGAAACAGCTACACAACTGCGTTTACCGACTTCAGCCATCCATTCCCGTAATGAGGAAATAATGATTTCACGCGCAATCATCGTCACTGTGGGTAATGTAACCCACCAAGTATGATAATATTCGGTTACCAATACTAATGCTGTTACTACCATAATCTTATCAGCAACCGGATCTAAAAATGCACCAAATTTAGTTGTTTGCTGCCAGAGTCTGGCCAGAAAACCATCAAACCAGTCGGTTAACGCAGCAATAACAAAAAGAAACGCACAAACTAAAGGCGCCCAATGAAAAGGAAGATAAAAAAATAACACAAAAAACGGAATCAATATGATACGAAAAAGTGTTAACCAAGTTGGGATATTTAATTGCATCATGCTCTATAATTGTCTGGCCAAAATAAAATATATATACAATTCCACTAAGCTTATTGCTTCAACGCATTATGAATTTTTTCTGCTAGAGCATATGAAATCGTTGGCACTTTTGCGATTTCATCAATACTGGCATTACGCAGAGCTTGTAAGCCCCCCATATATTTAAGTAGCAGTTGCCGGCGTTTAGGACCGACACCTTCAATAGACTCTAAGGTGCTGGTATTTCTAACTTTCGCCCTACGCTGACGATGTCCGGTAATCGCGTGATTATGTGATTCATCACGAATATTTTGTATTAAGTGTAGTGCGGGTGAATCAGGCGGTAACGCAAGGCCTTCACCATCAGGTTTAAAAAACAATGTTTCTAAGCCGGCTTTGCGATCATGTCCTTTAGCTACCCCTATCAATTTGGGTCGCGTAATATCCCAATCGACATTTAATGCCTGGAATACACCAATTGCTTGGGCCAATTGTCCCTTACCGCCATCAATAAAAATCACGTCTGGCACTTTACTTTCATCTACATGTTTACCATAACGTCTCGTTAAAACTTGATACATAGCAGCATAGTCATCACCAGGCGTAATATCAATTATATTATAACGACGATATTCAGAACGTAAGGGCCCATTACTATCAAAAACAACACAAGATGCTACAGTTTGTTGTCCTGAAGTATGACTAATATCAATACATTCCATTCGATAAATTTTTTCTAATCCTAGCAAGTCAGCTAATGCCTCCATTCTTTGATGAATGGTAGATTGTTGTGCAACTTTTGCTGCCAATGCTGTCGCTGCATTAGTACGAGCTAGTTTTAAATATTTAGCTTTTATCCCTCGCGGTTGCACTTGAATGTTAATTTTACGTCCCGCTATTTTAGTCAATAAATTAGCAAATAGCGCTTTTTCCGGTAATAAAAAATCCAATAATATTTCCGCAGGTAAAGAACGAATTTCACTACCTTGCAAATAAAATTGACCTAAAAATGTTTGCACCACTTCACTTAATTGAGTGTTTGCTGGGATCTTTGGATAATAGCTACGGCTACCAAGGACTTTTCCTTGTCGAATAAAAAGTACCTGAACACATGCAATACCTAGGTGATAAGCAACGCTAATTACATCTAGATCTTGCGTATTACCAGAAACAAATTGTTGCTCTGTAACCGCCCTAACAGCTTGTATTTGATCACGATAACGTGCTGCACTTTCAAATTTAAGCGTTTGACTGGCCTGCTCCATATTTTGGATTAATTGATTAAGAACTTGCTGATCCTTACCTGATAAGAATAAACGAACATATTCTACTTGTTGATGATATTCTTCATCAGTAACCAGCCCTCTAACACACGGACCAAGACAGCGATTAATTTGATATTGAAGACATGGTCTGGATCGGTTTCGATAGACACTATCTTCACACTGACGCAGTGGAAAAAGCTTTTGTAATAAAGCCAGCGTTTCTCTAACGGCATGAACACTTGGAAATGGGCCAAAATAGTCGCCCTTTGCTTTCATAGCACCACGATGCATCGCCAAACGTGGATGTTTATCTGCACTTAAAAAAATATAAGGATAGGATTTATCATCCCTTAGTAAAACATTATAACGAGGCTGATAAAGTTTAATATAGTTATGTTCAAGTAATAAAGCCTCTGTTTCTGTATGTGTTACGGTAATATCAATCTGAGCAATATTTTTAACCAGTTGTTCCGTTTTACGGCTTGTTACTTGTTTTCTAAAATAACTCACTAAACGTTTTTTTAAATCCTTCGCTTTACCGACATAAATAACTATCCCAGATGTATCATACATACGATATACACCCGGTTGATTAGTAACTGTTTGCAAAAATACTTTTGGATCAAATAGTTCAGACACTATAATAAAAACTCTCTGTTTGAATCAATCCATTCGTTATAGCTATATGAGTTAATTCTACATCACTACGAACTTTTAGTTTACTAAACATTCTATATCTGTAGCTATTTATTGTTTTTGTATTTAAGTTGAGCTGTTTTGCTATCTCACCAACCGGTATACCACGCGTTACCATAAGCATAATTTGTAATTCACGATTAGATAGAAGGTTTAATGGGTTGCTCATTTCTGTATCTAATTGATGTAGTACAAGCCATTGGGCAATATCAGGCGACAAATATTTTTGCTTTAACTTGACGACGCGAATGGCATGCAGTAAATCGCTCTCTTTTGCTTTCACACTTAGTATACCTCGCGTTCCTGCTTCTAGCGCCTTCATTAAATAGATATTTTTCTTTTCAGTAGAATACATAATTATGCCTATATCAGGGATCATCCTAATTAAACTTTGTAATTTTTTAATTAACTCATAGTCACTTGTTCTCCCATTTAATAAAATAATTTCCGCCGTATATTTTCGGCACCATTGGATAGCTTGATTCAAAGAGACAACATGCCCAGCTATTTTCATACCTTTTGTTTTATCAAAAATAGACTGCATTCCCAATCGAATAAACTCATTATCTTCGACTAATAAAACACTGATCAAAGAAATCTCCCTCTTCTGATAAGTAATAAAAATATCATTATCTTTAATATATAAATTTATTTATGCTAGATGACCACTCTATTTTATAACTTAAAATAGAAATTTAATAAAATAAAAGTATTATTGATTATGCTAGATACTATTTATAATAAATATAAAACCATTTGAAATATAATTTTCTATCATTATTTGTGTTTTATTTTTTCTGTATTGGTAAAATATAAAGCTGAAACCAATAATAAAATCGTTCCACCATAAATAATAGCATTGATAGCATATTTGTGAACAATAATAATCAAACACATACAAGTTGTAGTGCCAATATAAATAAAATAACATAAAGGAAAATGATTATTTGATTGAAAATATTTAATGACTAATGCAATAAATTCAAAAGAAAGAATATAAGTAAAAATAGCTTCAAGTAAATAGTAATATGGTTTCGCTAAATTAATACTAAATAATAATATTGACAGGTAAGTTTTACTTGCTAAAAAGAATACCAGTAATATTGCTAAAATTACCAAGCTAAAATTCAAAAGAAACAGTAACAACCTTGATATATTGATATTATATTTAGTTATTTTCATTGAATCTCCTCAATACTATCAACCAAAATTTTACCAAGATACTCATGATTATAGAATTATAAATCTAACAAAAACTAGTTTATTTTATTTTTAAGTATTAAGGATATGTTGTTGTGCAAACAATGACTTTTGTTCAATAAGGTTATAATACATATATTTACAACCAATATAAAACTGAGTAACTAGAAACCCAATTTGATTCTGTTCAAATAAAGCGGCATTAATACCATGACTTTCAGGCTCATATATCTTAAAAAAAAGATGTGTAGTGCATTTATTATAAAATGTTCGTATTAGCCATGCAGAAGAGCGACTATGACTTACAGTAGATTTATCTTTGATTGATAAACCATTTTCAATAATAAAACTCATTAACTGTTCACCATTGCATTTTTGACACATCTTACAATGGCAGGCTGTGATTGCATACCAAGGTTGCTCTGTTTTTAATATAACGTGTCCATGTAAACATTGACCTTCATACTGCATAAACATGCCCTTTTTATTATTGAATAACTAAATAAAAACATAGCAATTTTTTAAAATCAATAACTATTTTTTAACCAAAAGGTTTGAATAATATATATGTGATCAGGCTCGTTATTATGTTGATAAATCATCTCAAAAAAGTTAATTTTTTAACAATAAATTGCTCAAACAAACCAATGCTGACTTTCTAAAAATTTCTGCTAAATTGATACGATAATACAAAAGCCAGAAATTATCTGAAATGAAAATAATAAAAAAGCTATTGAACATAAGTTCAATAGCTTCTTGGATATAAAATATCTAATTTATACTTGTGTCATGCGATTAAGTAACGGCGCCGTAAGTAACATAATTAATGCAATAACCGCTGTTACCATACCTATCTTCATGAAAACATCACTATATATGCCTAAAGATATTAAAGGGCTTAATGACTCCCCTTGAGGTGTTGCTGTCATAGAAGCAATAAAACCTGCAATAAAAGCAGCAGCTGAGCTGGTTAAAAACCATGAACCCATAATAAAGCCCATCAAGCGTTGAGGTACTAGCTGTGCTACCATTGCTAATCCCAAACCAGAAATCATCAATTCACCAATACTTTGTAAACCATAGGAAAGTACTAACCATTTAACAGAAACAATGCCTGCGTCATTAGCAAACTTAGCACCTAGTGGTAAGACAAGAAATGCAGTCGAACAAAGTACCATTCCAATTGCAAATTTATGGGGCATAGGTAAATTATCACCCATCTTATTATATATAGATGCAAGAATCGGACTGGCAAGCATGATCCAAAGTGGGTTCAAAGCTTGGTATTGCGCAGGCTCAATACTAATACCCAAGATATTATGTTCTACATTATGTATCGCAAAGAAATTTAATGATGTTGGCATCTGACTATAGAGTACAAAAAATACAACTGCCTCTATCATTAAAATAAATGCGACAATCATTTTTCGGCGAGCTGCACCTTTTAATGTAATGGTTTCCTTAACAAAAACAATTACAATAAAACATGAAATGATTGCCAGGGCGGCTCTTGCAACAGCCATATTATGCAATAACCAATTAGAAAGTATAATGAGTGCCACTATACCAATAATAGTAAATAAATATTTAGACAATTCTATCGATTGAAAATCAGGTTTAGAACCATAGTCTTTGACCCACTTTTTACATAATAAGAAATTAACTAAAGTAATAATCAGACCAATCACACTTAATGAAAATGCAATATCCCAACCATAATGCTTTGCTAACCAGGGTGTGGCCAACATAGAAAAGAATGATCCGATGTTAACAGCCATGTAGTACATGGTAAACGCACCGTCGAGACGCTGGTCATTTTTATCATAACAAGTGGAAAGTAACGAAGACGGATTTGCTTTAAATAAACCATTACCAACTGCAATGGTTGCTAACCCTAGATAGACCAATAAAACATCGTGACTAGAATAAGCAATAAAAGCATAACCGAGAATAAGTACGATAGCACCTAATATAATAACCCTTTTAGTACCTAATACCTTATCACCTAACCATCCACCAATTGCAACAAAACCATATACTAAGGCAGTAAAAGCAGAAAATAATATAAAAGATTGAGCTTCGGACATTCCTAACATTTGAGTTAAATAAATTGTCAAAATCCCCTGTAAGCCACTGAAGCCAAATCTTTCCCATAGTTCAATTGAAAAATGAGATAAAAAGAACGTGGTCGTTTGAAAGCATTCAAACTGATATTCTTGCTATTATTCATTGTGGACACAAGTTACCTCTATACAGCCAATACGTTATATACACATGCATGAAACATCACCGTGTACTTTGTAGTTATAAATTAAAATATCAAATTAAAGCTAAATAATCCCAACAAGTGATCACGGTTAGTTTGTCAAGTATGACATAAAAATGCGCTCACCATTATTTATAACATGCTGTTTTCATGCTTTTAACAGCGCGGGATGAAAACTAATATAGCAAATATATTCAATAAGTTAAGACTTTTGAATATGCTTCATATTCTGCTTTTAACATCTAACTTTTACATAAGTAAACAAAGCATATACAGCAATATACGCCATTTATGCATAAAAAATAAAGAATTAATTAGTATCAAAGTATAATAATAGGCAAATTTTAGCAGAAATATGACTATCAACTAATATTTTAGTTTCCATTTGAAATTAAACTCAATGTTAAAAAATTTAAATTATATAATAATAAACTTATTTTTTGTAAGAAATTTATTTTGTCGAAGACAGCGCATTAATTAATTGGAATATAACAATATAAAAGTTAACATGATTATTTTTTAAATAATTATAAAATAATAATGCAATTGTTAAAAAATTATAATAAAGATTTGATTATAATAGTGAACTGAAAATATTTCATTTAAAAAAACAAATCTATATAAGTTGAATGTGATATTACTTAAAATAAAACCCAAAATAATAGTTAAACATTATTTTATGCATTAAACAGTGCTACGCCTAAATACTCTCACATAGTTTTTTAATATTTTATAATAATTAATTATAAAATAGCGGTACTAACTAAGTGCTAAATCAATCGTAAATAATAGCGCTAATATTGATAACCATATATTTTATAGAGAAAAATGAAATTTCATATTAGATAAAATACATTACCAATATATTATCTAAAGTTAAATTATCAGTTTATTTTTAATAACAAAAATTATAATCATAATAAGTAAAATAAAGTACTATTAATACTATAATTTTTAATTGATTAACATTTCGTATTAAAACAATTTTATAATAAAGAAATTATTAAACAAATTTATAATATAAATATCATTTTATATAAAAATAATCAATTAATTATTATTGCAAAACTTTATTACTTTTATGCTTTATACTTTCTTGCTGAAATTTAATTATTTCTATACACATTGGCAATATTCCAGCCAATTCTGCTAATAAGTCATTAGAATTCCACGAATAAGATGATTTAGAAACTATTTGGATAGCAAGATCATAAGCCATTGACTCTAATGTATATTTTAGACTTTCATTACGCTTCATCATAAATGGTTATCCATTTTAGTTAATCTATTAATTATAAGCATAAGCTATAAATTTAGATTTTAAAAATTTTATTTTAAAAAAATACAGATATACTTTTTTTTAAATAAACATTAACAAAACAAAAACAATTCATTTGATATGAAACGTTAATTTAAATCAGTCTGAAATAATAATTTTGCTAATTCGTATTTGCAAAACACTTTAAAACTACCCGATTAAAATAAAGTTAATTTCCAATAATAATTAGCGTTAACTTAATGTCATCAATTTTTATATTTAACTTAATTTTTAAAAAGCGCCGATTAATCAGAATAACAATAACAGCGCTAAGATAGAAAATTAATGAGTGTTTTTCTTTAATTCTGCCAGGCAAGATTCAACAATGCTCACCATATTCTGCTCAACTTCTGGCGGAGTATAACCATTATCCTTTAATTGTTTATCTAATTGTATAAATTTATTCATACCATAATTTTTAACTATTTTATCAAACGCGCAATTACATACATCAGTGATAGTACTTATATTACCTTCAGTTCCTTTTGCAGAACTTATACAATACTTAACAAAATTATTCTTGTATGCTTCAATTTTAGACTTCTCATCAGAGCACGCTGAGACGAATAAAGCTTGAATCATAATTAAAACTACTAAAAATTTTTTCATAAAATAGTTAAAACTCCAATTTTAATTTAATGCCAGTACTATTTTTACATATAATTAACAAATATTATTTTTTATTTTGCTTAAGTACATTTTAATCGCATGCTTTATAGTCAATACTTGATATTACATTAAGATTATCTTATATATGATAACTATTTTTTATCTTATTTACTACTAATTATAGCCTTAATTTTTCTTTTTAATAACATGATTTCATGAAGGATTCTAAGATAAGGATAAAATTCTGAATCCATGTCAATTTGTATTAAATAACAAATGATCATTAAATCGTTTTTTATTTAAATATAGCTTATGTTTTTATTAAAATTACATTATACCAATTAACAACTATATAATATAAAACATAATAAAAATTGAACTTATTATTATCTATAAAACTCATCCTGTTATATGCAGGATGAGTCAAAATATTGATATAGCCAATCAAATAAATTATCTTACAATTAAGTAATTCATAACTTATCATTTTTAATAATAATCAAATAATCGTTACATTATTAGCCGCAGAACCCTTACTGCCTTCTTGAATATCAAATTCAACCCTCTGACCTACTGTCAATGTTTTAAAACCATTAACATCAATAGCAGTATAATGAACAAACACATTTTTACCACCACTTTCAGGTGTAATAAAACCAAAACCTTTTGTTTCATTAAACCACTTTACTGTACCAGTGATCTTTGTCATTTTTTTTCCTTTAATACCATAAATTGATTTTTAAATAACACAACAGATATTAAACAATATATTATTACTGCTTATATATGTGCTATTACATACTTTATTTACAATAGCAAATTATTTTATATCTTAGAGCTATGAGTCACTTTAAATAACTTAACAGTGGAAAATCTTTTTCTCTATTTTCTATCAAGAAAATAAAAGAAATACAATAAAAAATACGCATGTAGTCTTATCTATTTCAATTAGCAATTCAATAATTTTAATTATTTATACATTATGCATTCTAAAATTGAAATGTTTAAGTTGCATTCATAAACTTGTTATATAAGCCTATAATAATTAATTCTATTGTTAATATTAAGCAAATTACTTTACTATTTTCATTTTTCTTTTATTATTAGTTATAATACTAAATGCAAAACTTTAATTATATTAAACCAATTCTACATTTCTAACTATATTGGAGGGATATGAATATTTGTCACATAATAACTGAATTTTGGACTCTAGAATGAATCTAAAACGATTTATTAATATTGTTTCAGTTGGTATATTAGTTTCCTGCTGCATATTTCCAACTTACACAATAGCGACATTTAATTCATCTAACCCTATTGATACAAGAAATAATTATGCTTTCTCATTAGTACAAAGATTTACTTATAATATTAATAAGACATGGAATTCTCATCATTATGAAATTTATTTACCTTTTTTAATTTGGCATAATCGGTTAACTTATGATAATAAAAAAATTTCCGACTATAATGAAACTCCTTGGGGATTAGGTATAGGTAAATACCGCTTTGATCAAAATGGTAATTGGCATTCTATTTATGCTATGGCTTTTGCTGATTCTCATAATAATGTGCAGCCCATAGTTGGATATGGATTTCAAAAAGTTTGGCGACCAATTAATATTGATGAATTTCTTATTGGAGCAGGTTTTACGCTAAGTATAACCGCCAGAAATGAACTGTGGTATCTCCCCCTGCCATTACCACTTCCAATTGCTTCTATTGAATATAAGCAATTATCAATCCAAGCAACATATGTCCCTGGTACATACAATAACGGTAATGTGCTTTTTGCTTGGGTACGTTGGCAATGGAATTAAACTCTTTAATTTTTATACTAATACCCTGGTATAATCCAGGGCTGTCGGTTACTATTTTACCAATTAGATTTATTTTTTTTTCTTATTTTTGTGAATAAAAATCCTATCCATAAAAACATAATCCAAAATGGCATAAGAATGACTGAAATACGAATTCCATCCGTCATTAAAATGATAATTAAAATAAGAAATAAAAAAACTAAACAGAGATAATTACCAAATGGATACCATAATGCTTTAAATTTAGGTTCAACACCTTCTTTTATTTTTACCGCTCTAAATTTTAAATTAGAAATACAAATCATAACCCAGTTAATTACTAAGGTTGTCACAACTAACGACATTAGTAATTCTAGCGCTTTACCATCTAATAAATAGTTGATTAAAATACCACCCGAGGTTGCTAACGCTGAAATAGCAATCGATACTATAGGAACACCACGCTTAGTTACTGTATTTAAAAAATGTGGAGCGTTACCTTGCTTTGCTAAACCATAAAGCATACGACTATTACTATATACTCCACTGTTATAAACGGATAATGCCGCGATTAAAACAACAATATTCAACGAATTAGAAACAAATTTATCGCCAATATCATGAAAAATAAGTACAAACGGGCTTTCGCCACTAACAACATTTATCCAAGGATACAGTGAGAGCAATATAAATAAAGAACCAATATAAAAGATTAAAATACGATAAACAACTTGATTAGTCGCTTTAGGAATACTATGTGTCGGATTTTCCGCCTCCGCAGCTGTTATGCCAACCAGCTCTAATCCACCAAAAGAAAACATAATAACTGCCATCGCCATTACCAATCCAGTAACGCCATTCGGAAAGAATCCCCCATATTGCCAAAGATTTGCTACCGATGCTTGTGGGCCACCTTTTCCACTAATTAGCAGATAGCAACCGAAAATAATCATTGCAATAATTGCTAATACCTTAATTATTGCAAACCAAAATTCTGTTTCACCATATAAACGTACATTCGTAAGATTGATTAGATTGATCACAACAAAAAAGAATGCAGCTGAAATCCAGGTTGGTATATCCCACCAATATTGAACATAAATACCTGCGGCAGTCAGTTCAGCCATACCAACCAAAATAAACATTGCCCAATAGTTCCAGCCAGATAAAAAACCAGCAAAAGAGCCCCAATATTTATAAGCAAAGTGACTAAAAGAACCAGCAACAGGTTCTTCAACAATCATCTCTCCTAATTGACGCATAATCAGGAAAGCAATAAATCCACCTATTGCATAACCTAATAAAACAGATGGCCCTGCCATATTTATGGTTTGTGCAATTCCTAAAAAAAGTCCTGTTCCAACAGCACCACCTAGTGCTATCAATTGAATATGTCTATTTTTCAACCCGCGCTTAAGCGTTTGCCCAACTTGTTCCGCCATAATTAAACCTTCATTTTATTCTAATTTCCTAATATTTTTATCAATGCAAACCTTAACTAAAAGCGCATGTCAAAACTATTAATTAAAACATTAATTTCTATTTAAGCCTATATTAAATTAATTAAATCAGATTAAAACCCTATTAATTTTAGTTAAAATGGCAAATAACCGGTTACTTTACAGATGCCAATGGTAAAATTTCCACCATTCTGATCTTGGTCACAATAACTGTCTAATGCAACTAAATATAAAAATAAGCAGAGTAAAACGATGATTATCGCAATTACTATTTTTTTTATTTTCAATATCTAACCCTTTTCATATTTTTAATAACACATGGGATAAAAATAATTAATATGTTACTAGATATAAAAAATCAAGTCATTTACTGAAATAACCATAGTACCATTGCTTAAATCAATAAAGTCTTTTTATTAATTTATTGTCCATACTGTTTATCAGTAAACTACCCTTGTTGAAAATAATCATTATAGATAAAAAATGGTTTAAACACTCATTTATAGAGAGATATACTGATCTTTTTGAAGAGAAACATGAATTATCTATAAATTATTTAAACATCCAGCTATCGAACTTTGTCATCCCTAAAAAAAGTTGTGTATACTTCTTTAACCTATAACTAGTATGATATCACAATGCTACAAGATACCCACTTAGCACTTGTTTGCGAATTAAGTAAATGGATCGAAGAACACATAGGGAGAATAATCTACCTGGAAGAGCTTGCCGCCTACTCAGGTTATTCTCTTTGGCATATGCAAAAAATTTTTAAAGAGATCACAGGAATTTCACTTGGTAAATATATTCGGCAACGTCGACTAGCTAAAGCGGTTAATCTTCTGAGAAATAGTTCTAAAGCCATTTTTGATATTGCGTTAGATTTTGGCTTTGGCTCACAATCACATTTCACCTATATGTTTCGTAAAGAATTTGGTATTACACCTTACGATTTTCGGCAAAATCCCAATATCAAATTAGAAATCAAGGAGCCGCTACATTTCATTTACCAACATTCATCAAATATTTAACCGCAAGGAAATGATATGTTAATCAAACTAGTGATAACTAACTAACACTGTGATCAATAATCCATTAAAAATTAATGGTTATTATAGATGCTAAGATAAGATGACATAAATCTACAGCGACTTTATTTTAATTTAGCATCTTTTATTAATATTCAATATGATCTTACTGTTAAGTGAAAATAATTACTATACTCTTAAAATCATATGATATAAATAATATACATTTTACCCAACAAAAATGAATATTTCTTTGAATAACTAAAATTAGTAATTAACTAAAATAAAATCAAAATAAGTCAGCACAAAATATTTTCTTACTAAAGACAATACTATTATATTTAAACTAATTAATAATATATAAAAGAAATTTAACAATGTAATATTTAATTATTGCTTCTCAATTAAAGAAAATAAAAAAATTATAACAAATTATAATTAAATATAAATTTTATTCATTTTAATTATCACAATTTAAATAATTTTATCTATTCAGTCTAAACAGAAAACTATATTTTATCCAATGTGTTGATATATCTAGTTTTAGAAGTGAGCACACTTAACCATTCAATAAACTTCAGGAGACAATATGCCTAATAATTTTATCCAGAATAATGGGGAAACATTAGATAATATTCAGCCTGCTCATGGTAGGATTATAACACCCGCTTCACGCGGACACTTTGCTTCGATAAATGGCTGGTGGGGATTAGGCTGGGAAACTAATGAGTTAGAAGGAGGAAAAAATTTTCCACAAACTAAAAGTGGACCTTGTATACGTGAGCCATCAGACGTCGCGAGTAGTACACCACCAAAAGATGGATTAATCGTCAGTGGTGGAAGAACAGGAGAAAGAGCTTACTTAAATTCCACAGATAATGAATTAATTGCAGAAGGAAAGATAGCTTGGCCTAAGCATCTAGTTCCTAAAAACGGTTTACAGCACTTTACATGGGAATATACACAACAACATAAAACACGTGGTTATGTAGCCTACATTACTAAGAATGGCTGGGACACTACCACACGATTAACTCGTAACCATTTTGAAATGACACCTTTTTTCGAAGATATTTCCCCTGATGTCCCATTCTGGTCATATGACTTACCAGTAAAATACGAACATGATATTCAATTACCCGTAGATAGAAAAAAAGGCCATCATGTTGTTGTACTACTATGGATTATTGCTGATACTGGTATGGCGTTTTATCAAACCTTTGATTTTGATTTCGATAAAAAAATCTAACTAACATTATAAAAAATAACTAAAATACAAAGCTAAATTATCTAACTTTTGATAGATAATAGTTTATAAAAAATACGCTCTTTTATTTTATTAAATTACAGTAAAATATTATTCCATTATAATTTTGTTACAAATATATGTACTAATAACAAATAAATAAAAATTTAGATGAATATAGTAATAAAAACCTTCTTATACGAAGGTTTTTATTATATTAGCTAACTATTAGCCCCTCGTTCATTCCATTGTTTTAAATTGTTCTTTTCCCAAATACCATCCTCTACCTGCTTTTTTATATCAGGATAAGCATCTATATCAAAGGTAGGTAATTTGCCCGCTTTACGTTGTTGGTTGTAATCTTTGGTAAGTTTAAACGCGATACCAGAAAGCATTAATATTGCAATTAGATTTGTTAACGCCATCAAGCCCATCGAAACATCAGCTAATTTCCAAACTAAGGGCATTTCTGCTATTGAGCCAAAAATAACCATTCCTAAAGTAGCAAGTCTAAGAATATATAATCCGGCCGTATGGTTATTTTCTAAAAAAACCATATTACTTTCTGCATAAGCATAATTTGCAATAATTGAAGTAAAAGCAAAGAAAAAAATAGCTATGGCAATGAAAATTGCGCCCCAATCACCAACAGCTGAAGAAAGAGCTCGCTGGGTTAATTCAATTCCACTAATAGTGGCCTCAGCATTATCTAATGCCCCCGAAGAAATAATGATAATTGCCGTTGCGCTACAAATCACTAAAGTATCCATAAAAACACCTAGCATCTGTACATATCCTTGCGATGCCGGATGTGGCGGGTATGGTGAAGCTGCTGCCGCAGCATTTGGCGCTGACCCCATGCCTGCCTCATTGGAAAATAGTCCACGCTGTATTCCTTGCGTCATAGCCTGAGCAACACCATAACCTACTACGCCGCCAACAGCCTCTTGCAAACCAAAAGCATGTTTGATAATCAACAGAAAAACATCTGGCAAACTTTCAATATTATTGCTCATCACCCAAAATGCCAATATCAAATAAGCGATTGCCATTATAGGAACAACGAGTTCTGCCACCCGAGCAATTGAACGTAGTCCACCAAAAATAATAATGCCACAAATTATTGCAAGCGCAATTCCTACGTAAAGAGGATTAAAGCCAAAGGCGACGGCTGTTGCTTGAGCAATTGAATTAGCTTGAACAGAATTGAATACTAAACCAAAAGCGATGATAAGAAAGATAGAAAAAAGGACTCCCATCCAACGCATTTTAAGGCCTTTTTCCATATAGTAAGCGGGGCCACCACGATAATTTCCTTGATCATCTTTTGTTTTGTATAATTGTGCCAATGTACTTTCGGCAAAAGAGGTAGCCATACCAATTAGAGCAACAAGCCACATCCAAAAAATGGCACCAGGCCCTCCTGCAGTTAATGCAATGGCAACACCCGTAAGATTTCCAGTTCCAACTCTAGCTGCTAGACTTGTGCACAAAGCTTGAAAAGAAGATATACCTGAACTATCTGATTTATTACTATTTTTCAGTATAGTAAACATATGCCCAAAATGGCGGAATTGAATAAGACCAGTGCCTAACGTAAAATAGATACCTACTCCAAGTAATAAATAGATTAATACACCACTCCAGAGAATATTATTAAAATTGTCTATCAGTTCCGTCAAAACATTTCCCCTTATCTGTACTAATAAAAACTGTCCAAAAAATCAAATACACTAATAAATAATACTAAACCTTTATTAAAAATGACCCTTTTATTTGTATAAATTTCACTCTTTTATTGAAAAGTAATAACATTACTAAGCAGTAAAACTGCCTTAAAATGTAACATAAACATCCTCTTTAGGTAACCTTTTTATTTTAAAAGTGAGAATTATGATTAGCTACAAACCGACAATATAACCAAAGGTAAACAAAGATATTTGTCAATTTGCAGAGTTTAAATGTATATAATCAATTATATCATTATCAGGTAAATCATAGCGATATTAGACATCAATAAGCAAATTGTCTTCATATTTTTATAGATAGTAGTAGATATATTTAATATTAATTCTATAACTGTAGTAATTATTCATATTAAATTTCACCAAATAAAAATAACATACAATAATCAACTAATTAATTATAATTACTAATGTAATTTAATATATCAGCCAAACTAAATATAATATTTAACTATAACCTAAATCTCATTTTTCGCAACTTATTCATTAAGTTTATTTTGATACTTTTATTTGCTGGTATTATTTTTATATTTAGCGGTAATGAAATCAACAATTACTTATTTTATATTTTAAAATTTATTATAATAACTTTATTTAATTACACTATTAATACGTTTTTTTAATATAAAAGCAGTTGCCTGTTTATTATTTCATTAATCAATTATTTAATATATTATTTATCTAACATTAATTTATTACTAGTAATAAATTCCCTAAAATATCAAAAAAACATGCCATTCTTTTGATAAATTTTTTATAAAATATTTTTAACTACAATAATTAAAATGTTTTGCAAGAATTTAATTTAGTAACACCACCGCAACTTGATCTTACTTTAATAATAGTTACAAGCCGCATTTCATTACTAAAACAGCCAGTTAATCAAACTAAAAGTGTGCCCATGCTCCTTAAGGCTGCCAATTTTTGGCTAAAACGAAAAACATTAAATGAAAGTTCAACAAAATGAAATAACCTACCTTTTATGTAAAATACCACTTTTTATCTTGTCGCTATCTGACTAAAATTATTGAGCCAAATAATGGCATTTAACTTTCATGTTAGCGAGGTATTTCTATCGAAATGCATTAACCAAAAATAAGGAGAATATTATGTTTTTGTTAATTCTCGGCCTGATTTGCGCATCTGGTATTTTCGCCGCAATGATGAGCCCAAAATGGGATGATTAAATGAATACTGAAGAGTATCCACCGAGTAAAACGCCCCTTTATTAGATTATAATCTGAAAAGGGGCGTTATTTTTATATCTAAAAATCAAATTTAAAATATTTTATAAAATCCTCAATCCGTAAAAACCTAATTTTATCTAAATTAAATTCTACTTATTTCAATATTCATAACGAAAAATCAACAGCAAATCGAAAGCAAATTTTGCTAATAATATTATTTTTTATGAGGCGTAAATCGAGGTTTTAATGGCATTCTTTCAGCTATCCTGGCCTTATTAATCATGATATCTACCTCAGTAACTTGATAATTGTTCCATAACTGAGAATAGTTTTTTACTTCGGCTGGCCATTTATTAGTAACAGCAAATCCTCGATCAAGACACTCCTGATGTAGTGATGTATATCGCAAATATAAAAATAACAATTTATCTCTAAAAAATAGAACATGTCCTTTGCCCAAGGTATAAGCAGTTAACGTCGACAACGCAACATGCCCTTCTTTTTTAACAATATAGTTTGGTATCCGAGTTAATTCTCTATGTTCTGCCAAAAAGTGTTGATCGCATAATTCATTAGGCGGGATTACATTTATTCTCGTCATAATTAGCTAATAACCAAATTTTTATGTTAAAAGTCTTATTATATCTCTATTTGCTATATTAAAATAATTTTATCCATTACTGAATTTATATTAAAAACAACTTTATCCTATATTGTTATTGCTAATCCATTTTATGGATTAACTAAAACCACTATGGTCAATTATCTTACACTAGTTACAATAAAATTAGCGTAATTTTTTATAAACCAACAACATTATCATATTTTAATCATTGCATACTTATAATCCGGTTTAAATTAGCTATATGTTAAGTATTTTGACAATGATATAGAGTAAAAAACAATACAAAACTCTAATAAAAAACCTTAGAAATAACTTGGTAAGTATTTTACAAAAAACATTGAAATATCTGCTTGTTGAATTAAGATTGCCGCTTTATATATGCTAACACTAACGATGAAAATTTTATTTAACACCTTGTCTATTATATCTGTTTTAACAGCTTACTTTGTTAATATTTGCCATGCCTTTACTTCACCAACTGCTATCTATGCTTGTGAGAAAATCGTCGTGTCAGTCGAAGATGAGAGACGTCATTGTTTAACCCATGATGTTAATGGCAAAGCTTACAACATTATATTAAAGGATTAACTTAACTACTAAAGAACTATCAATTTGCTCTTTTTTTGCTGCCATCCATTGGCAGCTATACTTTATTAATTATAATTAGTCATGGCAGAAAAAATAAGCATCTCCATTTCAATGATGTGAAGCGGATTAAATTTATAAAACCGATCAAACGTTAAATTAATGTTAAAAATAAACTATACTTGATAATGATTATTATTTTCGAGGGTATAAACCATGCAGTCATTATCAAAAATATCTACTATTATCACAATACTGATCGGACTTAATTCTACGATTACCATGGCTAAAGATAAGTCACAAAATAATCCAGAACCACACACCAATGAGGATATTGTAAACTCAGTTCTGCAAAGCGGTTCAAATATCGCCAACAAAACAGTAAGAACAACTTATAATACAGTTGAAAAAGCAAATACTGCTGCCAATTAGTTGAGTCAATCCGTCGTCAATAATAGCACCCAGCTTATCGACAATATTGCTAACTCTGGTTTAAATGCCAATCAACAAACGACCAATAGCGCTTTGAGTTTAGCCAACGACACTATACAAAAAGGGTTAGAAATGGCAGCCGATCTCACCAATAGAACACTTGACATGGTAGAGGCTACTTCCAATAATAGTTTTAAATCTGTCGACGATATTTTTCATCAAGTAACATCATACTCTACAAAAATTTCAAAAGGAAAACCTGGAAATGCCCCTAATCCTGAAAATTTAGATTTGGCCATCAAAGCGATTGACATGGGGATGAATACTGCCGATAAAGCGATAGATAAGACGCTAGCACTAGTGGGTAAAACTGCTAATGATAGCTTCGATATAACTCACCTTATTCTCGACACAAGCTTTAACGCAGCGGAAACAGCGCTTAATGAGACTTTTGATTCAAACAAGGCTATTTCTCAAATAACAATAGAGGCAGTTAAAGATACCGCTAACAATGGCTTAAATATGGCTGCTAACACCGCGCATGCCAGTTCAGAGCTTGTTAATTCAACGACTAATCAAGGTCTTAATCTGGCAAATTCTACTACTAACCGCTCTCTTACGATTGCAGATCCAACCAATGATAATAAAGCTCTTAATAACAATAGGGTAGGTACAGCCAACGCCGCTGATAATAGTAATATTGATAATATCACAGAAGATGAAATTGCCACTACATACCAAGGATAGTCGTTGTTAGTAACCACTATTTATCACTTCATGAAAAATGCATATCCTATCTCTCTTTTATTTAGCTGATGAAAGAGAGAGATATTAATAATATAACTATTTTAAATTACAATTCAATTAGTTAGTTAACTAATTTTATGATAAATAACCGCTTTTTATTAACCATAAAAAGTATTAGCCAACATATCTTACAAAGTTATCTTTTCTGTCCATTAATTACATTATTTCAACCACTGCCATGATTAAACAGCCAGGCTGACATTTGAATAACACCTTAAAATGTTAAATAATTGTTATAATCGGCTATACTTAATAACAATTAATATATTAGGAGATAAGCTATGAAATTATTATATAAAGTATCCATTGTTATTATCTTATCTATCTGTCATTTTGTGCCAGCAATAGCTGACAAAATACAGCCCCCTTTCCCGACTAGAATTACAGATATTCCAAAGCACAACAAAAGACATTACCATAGGTGTGAAGATATAAAAGCGATGACGCAAGAAATTTGGCTCAAGCTAGAATCATGCTACAGGAAAATCTCAACTATACTAAAGTTGTAGCTACCGAAAATTTAAATTTCGCTGATTCTACTATCGATAAAGCTTTTAATTTTGCATATACTGCTATTCATAACAATACAGTAAAAAATGATTTAGAGTCGCTAAAATCCAGCCTGGAACTTTCTAATACTATAACCAATAAAGCCTTAGAAACGGTAATGACTAACATTGATAAAAGTTCAACTATTGCACAAACTGGCATCACAGAGTCTTTTAAGGCAACCAATGTAGCAACCAGAAAAAGTCTTGATACTTATGTCTCAACAACTTTCCATAATGGC
This sequence comes from Arsenophonus apicola, assembly GCF_020268605.1. NCBI lineage: Bacteria > Pseudomonadati > Pseudomonadota > Gammaproteobacteria > Enterobacterales > Morganellaceae > Arsenophonus > Arsenophonus apicola. The sequence goes on along the minus strand of NZ_CP084222.1, from coordinate 1,399,217 downwards.
GTAAATTACATGGATCAAACTGGTAGACGTAACACTAGCATTAAACCCAACAGCCATAACTCAGGCAGTTCTGTTCATAATAGTAATAGCAATATAGAAAATCATGAAGAAGAACTCGCTAATTTAAATAGAGATTATCCTTAATATAAAGTGATGATCGTGCCAGTTTGGTAGCAAAAAGTAATAATTCAAAAAACCAGCCGATATGGCTGGTTAGCAAAATAAGGTAAAAACCTAATAATTAAATATAAAATCATACGGTTATCGCGAATGATTAACATAGCGTAAATTTTACCGAGTATTGTATGGAAGAATAATAATTTACTGGCGAATACAGTATAGTAAACTGTATTTTTTAAATAAAATCTTAACATTAAGTTTCAAATAAAAATATTAACATCCTCTGTGTATTAAAAACTCAAATTAAAAAAAAACACTACTTTATCACCTCATTTTAATATTCTAAAACCATTAATATCCATAAAAAATGTTTTTTCAAACAGATAGATTAATGTGACAAAATACCGACTAAGACTAAAAAGTAATAAAAGGATATAATGACTTCTTCTTATTGCTGTTAACTAAACTACCAATAAGCATTGGTTTAACCAATATTTTTTAAACTCGCAAAATTAAGATAATATTTGCTGCAGTAAGCATTTCACTACCAGTTACTTTGGGTTGTCATACTTAAAGATAAAAACCATCAAAATTGCATGATAGTTTTTATAAAGTAAATATTAATAAATTATTAAGGAAAATATTTTGCTACTAATGCATAAAGAATAGCCACAGTTTCAACGTCTACTTTACCATCATAATTTGATTGGCGAAAATGTAACTGAAAAGCTCTGATCAATTTTGTATAGTCATTATTATTGGCAACTCGAGATACATCATAGCCATAGCGCTTTAATTTGGTGACAATCTCCATTTTTTCTGGCATTTTATTTTTAAATTGCGCCATATACTGCTGCTTTATTTCATCTTCATACCAGGCTCCAATCCCGGCGTCATAAAGTTTTTTCCATGGAAAAACAGCGCCCGGATCACTTTTACGTCCAGGGGCAATATCTGAATGTGCAACAATATTGGTTGGTGACATATCCGGATAACGTTGAATAATATTTAATGCTAATTCTTTTACTGCATCGATTTGTTTGTCATTAAACGGCGGAAAAATCATTTTTCCATTAGCATAACCCGCTTCATTAACGATTTCGATCCCTATCGCGGTATCATTTAAATTTGAGCGTCCAGCCCATAAGCTGACACCCGCATGCCATGCACGTTCATTTTCATCCACCAAATTAAAAATTCTAACATCTTTAAAACCAGCAGCCTGATATGTTTTGTCAGTTGGATCAGGCACTAAATAATGCGCACTAACACTATTACCGGTTAATGCCGTAATTGAAGCTTGAAAGTTTAAAGCAGTATAATGCATAACAAGAAAACGAGTCCTACGGTTAAAACTTTTGACTGAACGATATGAATTATAATCGATTAAGTACATGTTTTTTTCCTCTTGGCCGCTTAATTATTATCGATAATAAATGAAACGATTATTTAACTCCTTATTTAAAATGTAACAATTAATTTCAAGGCAATATTAATCACCAACAATAAAATTATTATTTAAAAAAGAATAACAAATTTATTTTTGTTTATAAATTTCCTGCACTCTAGCCCGCAATCCCAAAAATTGGGCTTCTAATGTTTCCAATTGACGTCTGAGACGAAGATAATTTCGTCCAGCGTCTGGCGCCAATTCAGTGGGTCTGATAGCATCCAAGCCGGTGGTGGGGGTGGCAATTCCATGGTTTTCGGGACATACGGCTTTGACGAGCAAGCGCTTATGGTTATCACGCAAATCACTACTAAGCTGACGTATTGCCATTTTCGCATTATTAAGTTCCTGAGTTCGTTTAATATCAATTTGTTGCAACGATTTTATTTCGTATAAATAATTGTCTTTAAGTTCTGTTTGTTGTTGTAATTCATCTTTGAGTTGTTGGTATTGGTACTTTAGGTGATTGTAATCGTTATAAATGACGGCAAATATTGCGGATATTAATGTTACAATAATTATTATGATAGAATTTAATTTCATAATAAAAAACGCTTCTTCAAACGTTTCCTCATATATTAATTCTCCTATTCCTTAACAATAAAAGCGGTTTCTATTATTGAACTTATCAATTAATAAACCGTTTACCATTAATGAAAATACGAATTTAGATTATGTTTAAAAGCAATCTAACTGTCGCTAATTTGTAATAAAAAATCAAAATAAAAAAGATAACAATTGATTATTTTTCTTTTTACAAAATTAAATTTAATTAAAATTAATAATATTTAATTTATTTTTTATAACATTGAATATGTTTAATATAATGGCCGTTGCTTAATACAGATAAAACTTCCCGCTTGTTTGCAATATTAAATACTGTTATTACATAAAATTATTTTGCCATATCACATAGTCACTACTGGCAGGTTTGGCAATAATTTCACTATTTTGCAAACGGTTATAAACAAATACTAATGAAGAGTTGGCACTAAAATCACTAAAATCAATTCCACCACCATGTTGAGTCAACAAGGTAATATCCCAATGTTTTTCACTATCGCCAGACAGTTGCAGATAAATTGACTCTAACACACAAGCACGTAACGAAAATCGATTCGCCGCTACTTTTAATAGTGCAGTATTTGCCATACCATTGAATTGACAACGCTCAAAACTTAATGGCGCACTACTAGCAAAACTATGCTCATTAAGACCATCAAACACGCTATCTATGATATTTACGGCACTCTTAACGCTAGATTGCACAATTGGTAGCGTTTCATTTTGCCAGCTAAAATGACAACCATTAATTAGGTTACGACGGACGGATCGCACCGAAGCCTGTGTTATGCGCAATTCACGATCAACTTTGCAGCCACGCATTTGTAAGCCATCTGCATTTACCCATAACATACCAGAACTAGGAATAGCCGCATCTGCGATAACAATAACATCTTCTAGTGTCAAATCACTGATCTTATATCGATCCACAAACCAGGGACAAACATGTTGCCGGACATTAATCCGCTTAGCACAACCACCCCACTGGGCACCAGAGTTGGCAAATGTCATCAGCCCAGAGTTACCTGTATATGTAAGATCATGTTCATACTGACCATGTGTAACAAATGGGCCTTTTTCTGCACTTTGCCCCGTGGCATGACAATTTTCCACCATACAATAAGCGGAAGCAGTAAAATCATTTAAATGTCTAGCATTTGCAACATAGCAATCACTAACATGCCCATATAGACAGTAGATTTGTTGGGTTAAATAACCCGCTCCACCATAAGCCGTGTTGACAGGATTTTGCAACGAACATTGTTTTGTTATGTAATGGGTATTCCATCGACGCATTATTACTGGCCAAAAGCTACCAATAGCATGCACAGCAAAAACATTGCTATAAATTGCATATTCGAAAGCTATCGGATGACTACCGGTTTTTGCATCAATACCAGCACCGGTAAAATGAAAGTTACTAATGGTCACGTCTCGCACTGGTATGACTTTACGCCAACTGATAACACGCCCAGTATCAAGTTGCCAACCATTGGAATAATTGATTTGAATATGTTCATCATCAATAATCGCGATTACCTGTACCAATTTTTGCAATTCGCGCTCATCACTACCGGCTAAATGATTAACTTGCAGTGCGTACCAATCCTCAATCTTAAATTGTGTGGCATCAGCAACTGGAAAAATATCAGTCTGCTCATTCAATGTTTCAGTCAAGGTAAATTGTCTTTCTGCAGTGCTAATTTCTCCCTGAAAGAAGAATACTGCGGCAAAAGGATCATCTGCACCAACAATAGGAGCGATGCCTTGCGTCGAAATATGGTAATGATTAAAATTCAAACTAATACTTGAACGATTAAAATGATGACGGCGTTGAAATAATAGATTACTACCTGCTTCAATACGCATAATAGACAAATCATTGACCATAGCGTCGAGTGCATCATCAGCGGGTTTGCTATCATCCAGAATACCAAAGTGGTAAAAATGAGCCTGTCCTTTATGTTTTAATAACCAACGACCATCAGCACTAACGTTAGAAGCAATAACAGTACCACCATTGTCATCTCTTGCGCTAGCACTATCCCAAATATAATAACCGCCGCCACCATCGCCAGATTGGAAATAACCACAAACATATACCGTGCCGGTATATTCACTATTTTTTAATATTGCTATTGAATCAAAATGTTGCATATTAACCTCACTCCATAAGATTAAAATTATCCACATATAAAATTAAATAGTTACAAATCCGTTACCTTGCATAATATTTTTGCCATAGTACTAACTGAGATAACTGGTATCTATTTCAGTTATCAATAATCAAAATTGCAGCGAAAGATAATCAGTAGAAGTTGCTAATAAAAGTAGAGCACAATTTATAATATGTGACGATGAAAAAATTTTGCTTTAGATGAAATTAATCTTAAAAAAGAAGAAAAATTCATCCATCGATAAATCATTTTTTTGTATAGATATATACCAATTTGAAAATTAATTAATTTATAAGAATATTATTTAAATTTCTCAATAATAAAGTCCCTCATATCCAACCACAATCAAAACAAATGACACAAACAATCAGAAATTACCATGTATTTATAACTAGCATAAATTAGTTGCCTGCTAACAAAAGCCTATCAATAATTAGAATCAAAAACTTTGCAAAAACAATTAAAATAATGAAACAGTAATCACTAAAGGAGCAGGATAGTCAACAAAAGATAAGCTGAGATTAAACGAAATCAAATAATCTCAGCGATAGATCCCGAAAAATGACTGAAACATACCACAACAATTATGAAGAAAATGGCAAACTATGGCCATTTAAGGGTTCAGTTTTGGAGAAGCGTTTTGCTAAAGTTTTGTAGAGAAAAAATAGCGCATAAATTAAACGGGAACCGTTAAGCTCCCGTTATCAATCAAGTAAAACAGACAATTACATATGGCTGATGATCGCATCGCCAAACTCACTGCATTTCAATAGCTTAGAACCAGGCATTAAGCGCTCAAAATCATAAGTCACGGTTTTGGCGGCAATCGCCCCTTGCATGCCTTTAATGATTAAGTCGGCCGCTTCTGTCCAGCCCATGTGGCGTAACAGTAGATAGGTAAAAACTCAATAAAATATTGATTTATATTATTATTTTATAATTTCTTATAGCCTAAGATGGCTAAAATAGATGACATATAACTAATTGAATATATACATTTATTTTATTTAGTTTTGATAACCACAAAATACCCATTGACGAAAGAAGAAATCATGAGCTATAGTTTGTGTGCATCTGCAAAATCAGATGTCGGGATTGACCTCTCGCTGTGATTATCGCGACATGCACACGCCGCGAGCGTGTTTTTTAATGTCGTAATCTAGCCACAATTCAATGGTGGGCTGGATAGGGCAGCTGAAAAGCTGGCCGTCTGATAATCGCGGTAAGGTCAACCCTGTTCAGTTCACCACCCAAGATTGACCTCAACGGTGGTGGTAAATTCAGATTATCAACGGAGGTCATATGACACTTCCAACATTAGCTATTACTCCATTTTATTTTGAAAACCATCAAGTACGTACAATTATTATCAATGGTGAACTTTGGTTCGTTGCTCAAGATGTCTGTACAACTCTACAAATTCAAAATGTCACTCAAGCGATTGAAAAATTAGATGATGATGAGAGGTCTATGTTCAACATAGGGCTTCGCCATAGAGAAATGTTTGATAATCGCGTACAAGAAATTAATATTATTTCCGAATCAGGCATGTACACTTTAGTACTCCGTTGCCGTGATGCAGTCAAACAAGGAACACTCCCTCATCGTTTCCGCAAATGGGTAACAAATGAAGTCCTTCCATCAATCCGCAAAACGGGTAAATATGAGCACCCAAAATACCAACCTGAAGCTCACGAAAAGTTCAGCAGCAAAGACACTCAAAATCTTGCTCGTATCATTGCCCTAATGACGCAGAACTTTCGTTTCAAACAAGCATGGAATAATGCTATCTGGTATGCATTGAGAGAAGTTACCGGCATTCCTTCACCCTATCCAATGGAAGTACTACTAGTCCCTTCTATCGCTACAGAGTGTGAGCGTATCTGGCACGTAACGGAAGAGCTTCAGGATAAAATAGCCGATGCAGAAAAAACAGCGATTAAACGCATTATTCGCAAACGTGAAAATGCCGACAAAGTTATTGCTGAGATAGAAACTTTGTTATCTCAGACTACACAGGATAACCAGCTAATGCTAAATGGTGCGCTATCAAACTGGCATAAAGCGGAATTGACCCACTTCCTCCAACGCTGCTAATAGGATGCCCCTGTGACGGGGCTATTAGTTTTGCGCATGCTGCCGATTCCAGATTGAATCAACGGGCATTTCTACACGGATATCTAGCCATGTTGAAGGTGGAATATCAACTTGTTCACCGTCAGCGTAATAAACTGGTTTTTCGTTAATAATTTCTTTAACTCGCCAATTCTGAAAATCTTCTGGCAAATGACTGTGCTGACGGTGGAATGTTTGTATTTCAATATTACCGTCAGGTAGGATTTTATCTTTAATATAAATAAGCTCCAAACCATTATTATTTTTAGGTACTGATGCGCCGGAGTTTGTACCCCATCCACCATCCGAGTTATAGCCCATAACACCTGAGATGAAATAGACTCCTAATCCAGTTCGCTGGACATTGACTCCTGCTGATTCTTCGTTAGTTTCAAAGCTTCCGGATGGATGGATTTTGACTATTGGCGATGCTCTTTTTAAAAACCCATTTGCATCAAATGTTGTATTTGCTTTAGTTAAAATATTTACCCATGCAGACCATACGTTTTTTTTCTTAATGCGCAACTTCAAGTCATTAGTTAAATTTTCCTTTCCTATTTGAAAACAATAATTATCACCATTGGACTGTATGAAATTTGTTCCGCCTGCGCCACTCGGTACACCAGTAGCATTTCCATTAGCACTATAAAATCCTGCTTCAAGTGTTACATTTATATCTTTAAGGGAGGCTGGATTAACAATACCGATGCCAAAATCTCCGACATGCATCAATGTACCGTTCTTATCTTGAAAAACATGATCAGTAACATTGTTTGCATTCTTTGCTTTTATTTTTCCTGTGTTTAATTGCACATCGCCGGTTATCTGACCGCCAGTTTTATCATACTTTTTATCTAAGTTTTCGCTAATTTCAGTAACACTACTCGCATCAGCTTTTCCTTCTACTGCTGTTTTTATCTCTTCAACACTACTCGCATCAGCTTTTCCTTCTACTGCTGTTTTTATCTCTTCAACACTACTCGCATCAGCTTTTCCTTCTACTGCTGTTTTTATCTCTTCAACACTACTCGCATCAGCTTTTCCTTCTACTAACTCTTGTAGTGCTTTAATCGACTCTAACTTGACTGTTTTACCGCTCGGTAACGTTATTTCAACGACACCGTTGTCCCCCATCCAGGTATCCATGTTTTGCAGAAAGTAAAGGATGTAAGTGTTAGCTGCAACTAGTGCTCTTGCCGCATCAGAATTATTATTGGGTTCAGTGAGATTAATGGTGTATGTTGTGTCGGTAGCTGAGAATGTTGGCTTGTCTGCTAACGTTAATTCAGTATCACTGTTAACTGCCAATATCATGTAAGGATAGTTAATATCGCCGTTTTTAATCAGCATTAACATGCCAGGTGACACTAGTGGATTATTGCTATTCCATTTCGTGCCTGTGCCTTTGACGATAGAAGAGCCTGACACGGTTGTAATTGTGCCTGTGTTATATATCATTGAGGGCGCCCTTAATCGTATTCAGCAGTGTCAATATAAACTATTCGGCTATGAATGCCTGTGAATCTCTCTGAGAGAATCTCATTGTAATTAAAATCTTCACCTTCATAGCGATAGCCTATTTCAGTTGTGCTACCGTTCTTGTACGCATAGGGTATATAGAAAACGTATATCGGTAAAAATATATTGCTCCCTTCAGGATTATAAGGATTAACTAAAAAAAAACCATATCCCGCTACCGTATCTAACACAGCGACACTCCCTTTAATTTTTTCTTTATATCTTCTTATATGCCAATATTTTTTATCATTACTTATGTTTTGCAAAGAACCCTTAACATTTAGTGTCTTACTTTTTGTATGTACAATACATTTCCCATTCTCATCCCAAAAACTGACACCCCATTGTCCAATAGGCGGTTGTTGTTCTTCATTCGTAAAAAGATAATATCTTGCCAACTTTTTTTGCTGGTCGTATTGAAAGAAACGCAAACTCAATATGCCATCTGGCAAGCCTGGCAAATCTTTTACATCATTGACTATGGATTTAAGGCAAAGCGGAGTACTTTGTGGGAGAATCCATGGGGTTCCATCTGGGGCGGTCAATAAAGCGCCGAACATTAATTTCTCCTATAAAATACTAAGATCTGTTTTTCAGTCGAAGAAGGTATACCCCATGAAGAAGGATAACCTATCACTTCATTATTGTTGATTTTGATATCAAATGTATTTTTTGTCTCCAGATTGGATATGATATCTCCTCCTCCGTCTATTATCGTATAATCGAGTTTATAGCCTGACGGCAAATCATAATGGTAGCTAAAATTGGTTTGATTTTTCTTGACTGTTATTATTCCTGCCGTTAAAAACGGAATAACGCCGGAATTATTTATTCGTCCTGCTCCATCCCATGTACGAAAACCCCACATCAAAAAACCCCCGTTATTTTACCAATTTGCACTCTTAAGCGTCCCTGATTATCAGCTATACTAATTGTGGTATTGGTTTGCTTCATCTTCCCTTGTTTATCAGAGCCAATATTCTCCATTTGACCATTTTGCATATTCCAATAAAATCCAGATCGCCCTGGAATGTAATTTTTAGAACGAATCTCCATACCGACTACTACACTTTCAATGGTTGCCTTACTTATTAACGCATCATTAATAAAAGTTTGCCCATTCTGAATACTAAACATAGGAACTTTTTCCCCATTAACCGGATTGTAAATAATGAAAGTCTGCGCACTAAAGCCTATCTGTGTACTAACTTTACCGTTTTTAAGCTCAGCCCCAATCACCATGCCAGCGTCATAATCCACACCGTCATAGTGAATCTTGACTAACGATGTCCAAGTTGCAGAAGCCTCACCCTTTTTCATGTCGTACTTAGCTTGTAGTGAATTCTGAGCGGCTGCCCATGACTTATCCGCTGTCGCTCTGACCTGATGGATAGACTCGGCTAAGGCTTTAGTCTCGGTTACCACATAATTATCAACCCTGACAATTTCCGCTTTCATTTTGCCGTTTTGACGCATGAAATACTGCGTATTGCCGTTGAGTCCCTTCGCGTTTTCCAGTATCGCTTCTGTGCTACTGTCTATCCCTTTCTTTAACTGCTTAATCGCTTCCGTATCGTTAATTTTTTTGTCTATTTCATCAATGATACTGCTAGCATCAAATTCTGCCTCACCCCGCACAAATTCTGTCCACGGTGACTGGTTACCGGATTTATCAACCAGTCTTGCGCGAAAATAAAAGTCTGTCCCTGCGGCCAACCCTGACATTTCATGGCTTTTTGAAGGATAAGGTATATCAGCCAGTAACATCAAACCTTCACCGTCATTGGTTTCGCTGCACTGAATCTCTGTTTTTAACGTGTCTTCCGTATTTTCGTTAAATCCCCAGTCTAATTTTATCCCAAACACCAATGTGGAAGCCCTGAAGTTAACAGGTGCAGGAGGTTCGCCTTCCTTACCTTTCAGTATTGTCTCAGGAGCATTCGCCCAGATAGATGAGATATCCGATGAGTTTATGGCTCTTACTCTTACCTGATAGCGTCCGGCATATATCCCTTGAACTTCAAAACTCGGTGTTGACGTTCGAGGTATACTTACCCAGTTATTATTCCCTCTTCGCCATTGTGCCTCATAGGCAATCGCATTTTCTGTGGCATCCCAGTCAACTCTTAACGTTGTAACAGCAATCCCTTGATTGATATGGGTATAAGCAGAGATATGTACGTTCTTTGGAGGTAATTGGACACCAGGGGGGATGACAGTAATGGGTCTTTTATCAATCCTGGCTCCAGCATCAATATGCGCATATTTATCTGGATTATGGAAAGTCCCCGTGATGGTATAGGTATTATCGGCATTGTCCTGAATGCTAATTACGCGATAAAGCTGAATTGCCAGGTCGTTGGCATCTATTGTCCAAACCGCATTTTTTTCAATGGGTTGAGAATAACGGGCTGTTACAGTGATAATATTGTCGTTAACCGTCTGGACTGTTCTTGCTTCTGATTTTCCATCAGGTAAGTTAATGATAAGTCTGTCACCCGATTTAATATCTGCCTTCCTGTCGAGCGTAATTTTTCTCTCATCAACAGATGAAATCCTGCCACCAATAATACGGCCAGCAAGATTTGCGTCTGCCACGCCAATAATCTGCCCAGGCGTTGGGATAGCACCTTCCAGCCCAGTTGAAAAGGTTATCGTCCTGTCATAAGCATTCGTTAATAATATCCAGCGTCCGCGTCGGTTTGCTTCTGATTGTCGAGTGCAACCAATCGCCGAAATATCCGTTTTACGCACACCATAACGACGCTGCAGTTTGCTATCAGAGACCGCCTCAATAGCATCATGACTGTGATTATCGGCATCCGAATAGGAAACCAGTACCTGCGTATAACGGTTTTGCTGACTACCGCCTGAATAGGTCACCTTTCCATCGACGATATTTGCTTGCGTGAAAATCCGAAAGATATCCGATGGCATATCAGCCACCGCTTTGACAGAATTATCCGCCCAAAACGTCATACCCTAAAAATACCCGCAATATCACGCAATACCTGATAAGCCGATTCCTGAGACTGAATATAAATATCACATAAAAACGAGGCTCTTTACCTGAACCACCCTGACCGTCAGGGACGTATTCATCGCAATACTGGGCTATCTGGTATAAATCCCACTTATCTATCTGTGTGCTATTAATCCGTTCTCCACAACCGTAACGGTTATTTAAAACCAAGTCATAAAAAATCCAGGCTGGATTGTTCGTCGCGGCTAGCTTGAAAGTTCCATTCCAGACACCCGAATAAGTTCGGTTTACAGGGTCATAGTTTGAGGGTACTTTTACCAGTAAACCACCTTTGGGACGCAAGCTGACTTTGGGGATGCGATTATTAAATTGTCTTGCGTCAAAGGTGATAAACAATAAAGCGGTATTAGGATATCTTAATTTTGCGTCAATCACCTCAGTAATGGCTGCAACAACCACTTTATCGGCAATTCGCGCCGTATTTTTGTTAGGAGTGAGGCGACGAACACGCAATTGCCAGCCGGTTTTGGCTACAGGCAAATCGATACGGTGCGTCCGCTGATATTCGCTGGTTGTTTTTCCATCAAAGGCAGCCCGCAACACTTCTTTGTAGCCACTCCCATCCGCTGACAGGTCAATGGCATAATCAATACGGTAACCGGAGGTATCGCCATTATCGTGTTGTTCTAGAAGTTGTGGTACAGAGAAACGTAACCGAATAGCTGACAGCTGGATATTATTTATCGACCTGATATACAGTTGTTCATCTTTTAATTCCCTGCTTATGCTAATCTCATTGTCAACTGACGGAATGCCTTTGATGTATTCTTGTTGCTCACTGCCCGGTCGAAACTCCCACGTCACGCCCTCGAAGTTTTACTGCCGTCAGCATTACCAATAGGCGTACCATCAAGAAAAATACGGGTAGCATCTAGTCCGCCAGCAATTTCTCCCTCAGAGATAGCAAAGAGTAATTTTGCGGTTGATTCTGATAGCAAGCTATCGGGTGACTCTACGGGGTTATGCCCACCGCCATCACCACCTTTTGCCCCAAAAATAAGGTTTGTCATATTTTACCCATAGAAAAAGCCGCCTCAGCGACTCAAAGTTCTTGATTAATGCTATCTTTGGTCTTCGGTGTAAATCCCTGCGGATATAATTGCCCCACCTATCTCTTTTCTATCCAAGGTATACAGCAACGGCACTGGATTACCCTGGGCAGTCGTATTCACTGCACCACCAAACGCATAAGACGGTTTATTATCGGCATCCTGACGAACCGAAGCTCCTGGCGGTTGCGGTGACAACATTTGTGCTATACCGCCTAATGCCATTGATGCCCCACCTAACGCTAAAGCACCGCCCATAAAACCGCCTGCCCCAAAGGCTGCCCACCCAACAGGCCCCAACATCATTGCTGCGCCTATCATGGCTACCCCTAATATAGTTTGGAACAGTCCTCCGTTTTTGCTTCCCTTAATTATCGGGGCAATACGAATATCCTGTGTTGTATCAAGGTGAAACTCATCTTCGCCGATATTATGCTTTCCCTTGAAGACCGCAAACTCGACGCCTCTCAAATGGGCATCAGCCAGATAACGCTCAAAACCTGAGTAAAGCACACATAATGCTTTAATGGCTTCTTTTGGGGAGCTGATGGCCAGTTGATGGACGCGTCCATATTTTGTGCCCAGTTTTCCATATAACCTGACGGTTCTCAGTTCACTCATGCCCATTCTTTCCTTCTGACAATCTTGACGGTTCGGTCACGCCAGTAATCACTGTAGGGCGTGACACGGCTTAATTGCCCGTACAAATGATGCAGTAGCATGCCGTTATCCAGCAAAATACCTGCATGATTGGCGACATCAGACTGAACCTGCATAATGACCACATCACTGACTTTGGATATGTCATTAATTTCAACAAAACCTTCTTTGATGAAATTCTCCATATAACGATTTTCACCTTGCTCCCACCAAGGATAAGTGACACTATAATTATTCAATGTAATACCGTGTTCTTGCCGAAAATAATCAACAATCAGCGTCCAGCAATCGGAGTAACCCAAAACAAACGTTCTTCCCGTTAATTCACGCTCACCTCTTGGTTGAATTATACGCAAATCCCCCTCAGGCCACGACACAATTACCCACGGTAATTCACTAGCATCGCATTGCAGATTATCTATTTCACTTGGGTGTGTTGTCACGCCATCGCCACAATGAGAATGGACGATAGCAACCGGCAGTCCCCAGTCTTCCGCATTGGCATAGTCTTCTGGTGATAATTCGAATTGTTCAGTGGGATTTGCAGCAAGATTACGGCAAGGAAAATAGCGTTTCACACGACTCTTTTGGCAAATTACCCCACAGGCTTCCTGCGGAAATACCTTTTTAACGTGGTTGAATATTGCTTCAGTAAGACTTTTTGTTATCATCTTATCAAACCTGCCGCAGGGAATCCGCCAAAATCCAAGGGCACATTTTCACCAAATCGTTTTTTACAATCGCTCATCAGACCACCACAAACATCTAAGGCGGGGTCATCCACCGAATTGCCTTTCTCATCAAAATAGCGTTTACCATTATAGGCACACCCATTACCTGAACGATACCAACCCCGCATGCACCAGTAACAGAGATTATGAATTTGACGTACTGGCAACATAACGCCTTGTAAATCAAACGGGCAAGCCAGTTCAAACTGAATAATTCCCCGCTTCTTCATGACTTTTCGGTCAACATAAAATACTTGCTTAAAGCATTCATCAGGATTCTCAGTAGGATTATCATCAGGAAATTTTTCCTATCCAGATAATGCGAAAAGGTCTCATAAATGGTTACTTTTGCCTGAACCATATCATCAAATTCCAGGCACAGTGATGATATCAGACTATCAATATTACCCACTTTCAGTATCGGTCTGGCTTGGCTGCCTTCACTACTTTTGATAAACCCGAAATTTCATAAGGCCATGCGCCATATTCGTTACCTTGCCACCAGATAGGCTTCGGTTTTAATTTATCTTCTGCCTTTTCAATTTCCTCGGGTGTGTAACGAAGGTTGTAAGCATGAAAACGCAAAACAGGGCCACCAAATGCATTGCCGTCTACTTCCACCAACTGGATTTTTTCACCGGGTTCTAATTTTTGCACATCTGAATGGATTATCATCAATAATGCCCTCTGGAAACCTTGCCCTTCAGGGGAGGAGGAAAGAGGAACTAACATTACTTTTACTATATACATTTACAACCTCACATATTTAATGTGATAATGTGAATATGAAGCGCGCCTATAAATATCGGTTTTACCCAACATCTGAACAAGTTGAGCTTTTAGCTAATACGTTCGGCTGCGTGCGTTTTGTCTATAACTCAATTCTTCGCTGGCGCACCGATGCCTACTACGAAAGAAAAGAAAAAATTAGCTATATTCAAGCCAACGCACGATTGACTGCCTTAAAGAAAGAAACGGATGTACAATGGCTTAACAGTGTTTCTTGCGTACCGTTACAGCAGGTTTTACGACACCAACAAGCAGCTTTTTCTAACTTCTTTTCAGGGCGCGCCAAATACCCGACCTTTAAAACCAAACACCACAAACAATCTGCTGAATTTACCGCTAGTGCGTTTAAATACCGTGACGGCAAGCTGTACATAGCGAAAAGTAAAGAACCTTTAGATATTCGCTGGAGTCGAGAACTACCTTCAGCACCTTCAACTGTTACCATCTCTAAAGACGCATCTGGACGATACTTTGCGTCCTGTTTGTGTGAATTTGAACCAATATCACTACCTGTTTCTGAAAAAATGACAGGTATTGATATTGGCTTAAAAGACTTGTTCGTCACCGACACCGGATTAAAAACCGGCAATCCCCGCCACACCACTAAATATTCGAAACGATTAGCTTTACTACAACGCCGTTTGAGCAAAAAGAAAAAAGGTTCAAACAATCGTACTAAAGCACGTTTAAAAGTTGCAAAACTCCATGCGAAAATAACTGATTGCCGACTGGATAACTTGCATAAGCTATCCCATAGACTGATTAACGAAAACCAAGTTGTCTGTGTTGAATCCCTGAAAGTAAAAAACATGATCCGAAATCCTAAGCTATCTAAAGCGATAGCTGACGCAAGTTGGGGCGAATTTGTTCGCCAAATTGAATATAAGGCTAATTGGTACGGGCGCACTATTGTTGCCATCGATCAGTGCTTTCCTTCGTCAAAACGCTGTAGCGATTGCGGATATACACTATCTAAATTAGCGTTAAATATTCGGTCGTGGCGCTGTCCTGAATGTGGCGTTAATCATGACCGAGATATTAACGCTGCTAAAAACATAAAAGCCGCTGGTCTAGCGGTGTTAGCTCTGGAGAGCCTATAAGCCCTAAATCGCTTAATGCGGCTTAGGTTAGGCTCTGTGAATTGGGAATCCCTTCCTTTAGGTAGGGAGCAGTCAAGCTGAGAAAGCCTCCTCAAACGTGGCTGATATTTTCATGACATCACGCGCAACCGGAGTCATCTTGATCGAATCAGCTTTTACCCGATACACTCCCTTGACACCAAAAGGGGGAATCCAGATAAAAGACTTTGAAGTGTGTTGGCGAATAAAATCAAAGATAGGCATCACTTCGGCTTTTTTACCTAAATAAGAAAATGGCCAGGATTGCGATTCGGGATGAATGCCATCGGCTGCTACCTGTTTGTAACCATCACCAAATTCAACTTCTTTGATTCGGTGCCTGTACTCGCCCGTTGGGCTGTCTTGTATCTGGGTTCGCCATCTAAATTCATCCATTAACTTGACTCCATAAAAAAAGGCCACCTGAGCAGTGACCTGTAAATTATACGATGATTGATTTGTTACGTATTACCACTCATTGTGCAGTGACAACAGTTTATCCTTACGAATAATTAAGTACCCTGCACGATGAGCCAACTCCATCTTAACCTCCAAAGGGTACTCCCACCGACATAAGGTGGGAGGGGAATTTGGTCGGGCTTGAAAAGCCCGAAGAATGATCAGCCACGCTGATTTTGAATGTATTGCTTAACAACTTCCAGCGGTGCTCCCCCGCACGAACCTGCAAAGTATGATCGAGACCACAACACTGGCTTGCCGTAAGCCCCACGCAAGTCTAGAAACTCATTACGCAGACGACGAGACGTTACCGCTTTCAGCGAGTTTACTAGTACTGACAACTGCACTGTGGGCGGGTACTCGATCAGCATATGAACGTGATCGGACTCTCCGTTACTTTCCTTTAAATCAGCCCCAAAGTCGCGACACACTTCACCTGCATACTGATGAAATGCTTTGTAGTGCAAGCCACTGAGTACTTTCTTTCGGTACTTAGTCACAAAGACAAGGTGAACATGTAAAAGAAACGCTGCATGTCTTGAACGGTTGATTTTATATTTTTGCATTGAAATTAACCGGATATACGGTAAGATAGTGAGATAATTTACTACACACTGAGTAATAATGCTAATTCTAAAAGCCTACAAATTCAGACTCGAACCAACCGAAAAACAGTCGCAACGTTTGCGGCAGTTGTGCGGATGCGCTCGTTTTATCTGGAATTACGGGCTAGCAGAGACGCAACGCATTATTGAATCCGGCGGTAAACTACCGTCAGCGTTTGAACTAAATCGGATGCTCACAGAATGGAAAAAAAAGCCGGAACATTCCTTTTTGCAAGAAGCCTACACGGATAATCTTCAGCAGAAACTCAAAGATCTGCACGGGGCATGGAAACGCTGCTTTGATAAAAAACTGGCAGCAAAAGCTCCTGTATTTAAAAGGAAAAATGACGGGCGTGATTCAGTTCGTTTTGTTAATTTTGATAAATATTGTCAGCTCGATAATGGCAGAGTGAGATTACCGTCAGGTTTGGTATGGGTAAAGTTCCGGCAGTCGCAAAAGCTGTACGGTAAGATTAAAAACGCAACCGTTAGCCAACATGCGGGACACTGGTATATATCGTTTCAGGTCGAACTGGAAATGGACATTCAGCCTCATTCGTCAGCAACAATGATTGGTTTGGATGCAGGTGTAACCAGACTCGCCACGCTGTCAGACGGCACAGTGTTTGAACCTGTAAACAGTTTTAAAACCAACCAAAAAAAGCTGGCGAAATTCCAGCGTCAGTTAAGCTGTAAAGTTAAATTCAGCAATAACTGGAAAAAACAGAAGCGAAAAATCCAACGTCTCCACTCGCATATAACCAATATCCGCAAAGACTACCTTCACAAAGTCACCAGTGAAATCAGCAAAAACCACGCGATGATCGTCATTGAGGACTTAAAGGTCAGTAACATGTCGAAATCGGCAAAAGGTACACAAGAGCAGCACGGACGGAATGTCAGGGCAAAATCAGGACTTAACCGTTCGATACTGGATCAGGGTTGGTATGAAATGCGCCGTCAGCTTGAGTACAAGCAGCTATGGCGCGGTGGTCAGGTATTAGCTGTGCCTCCGGCATATACAAGTCAACGGTGTGCATGTTGTGGTCATACAGCGAAAGAAAATCGTCAATCACAAAGTAGATTCGAGTGCCTTGAGTGCGGGTATACAGAGAACGCAGATATCAACGGAGCTCGTAACATTTTAGCGGCAGGACATGCCGTGTTAGCCTGTGAAGTGAACGGTGCAGTAATGCCGTCAGCAGCAGGAACCAGGCTTCTGAGCGATCAGATAGTCTCCGACTAACGGGAATCCCCCTCCTGAGTCACGAAGTGTGAAGGTGGGGGAGGATGTCAATAGCATAAACTGTTGCAATTCCTTCAGGGTCTGGTTTTGTAGTATCCGCTTTCTCAGTTAATTCCTTCTCTCCGCCAGACTTCACATTCAAATAACCAAAAGAGAGCGTACTCTCACCGGCTTTTGCTAATACCGCGCCAGAAAATAGGGTTGGGATTAAAAACAGTAACGTTTTTTTCATTGTTTTTCCTTTGATTTTACGTTTGGCCAATACTGACTTAGTCTAAATTGATGCCAAGCATAACAAAAGTGAAATTTTTTCCTATCAAAAATGCGCTCATCGATTAATACCCCCGCCCATTGACTGCCTTGATAATTTTATGCAAATCACCTCCATCTCGACTCTCTGCCACTAAGACCGATTTGATTTTCTGGGTTAAGGATTGCTCCGCTGCGCGCATATCGACATTGGAAGGGCTTGTCTGCGACGGTTGACCGTCAACATGAATACCGCCTAAATTGACATTAACACCGCTTGCTACGGGTTGCATGCCGTACATGGGCGCTGAAGATGTCCCCACATATCCACCAGACGCATAACCTCGCTTAGCCCCATCCATCAGGCGATACAGGTTAGCAATACCTAACCGCTGAGTCGCTTCTTTAGTAAATACAAACTCTCCACCATGAACGATACCTTTCGGGTCATATTTACCCCCACCACCCACATATCCGCCTGATGAAAAACCTAAAATACCCGCCACTGCTCCTCGCCAGCCTTCGGTTTGTCCACCGAAAGCCGATTTCATCGCTTTTAAAATGGCCATCTGCGTCATTAACTTCACAATCATCTCAAGTAATGATTTAGTGAAGTCAGCAAAATTAGCCTTCCCCGTCACTAAAAAATCCGTCAGTGATTGACTCATTCCCTCAAAGGCAAATTTGGTAACATTAGCGACATTGCCATAAGCATCCCTCGCTTGTTGTTCGAAATTTGAAAATCCTTGCTTAATCCCTGCTTCCCAGTTTTTCCGCAATGACTCCTCATTTTTGTATTTCTCATCAATCAGTGAAAGTCCTCGACCATACTCAGGATTTTCTTGCTCAATCCCTTTACGGGCCATTTCTTCACGATATTTCTTTAGTTCTTGCTCCTTCGCTATTTGAATCTCGGTTTTGCCAATGCTCTCCAGCCTGAGTCTTATTTCTTCTTGCAATCCATCATTCGATAACCGCAAGGCATTGAGTTGTTTTTGTTTCTCAATTTTATCGCCTATCTGTGCAGCTTCACGCTTCTCAGAGAGAATGGCTTCTTTTTTTAATAATAATGACCGCTCATCTTCACTCAGACGGCGTTTGTTTGTGCCACTTTTGGCCTCTTCAAGAATGACTAGCTGGTTTTCTGTTTTGAAAAGTTCCCTGCGTTGCTGGCTGATAATCCCAACATATTGACTTTCATCCTGTAATGTTCGTAATTCTGCCTGCAGTGCTCTGTTTCTGGCTTGCGCTTCTTCTTCCCAACGTGTGCCTAAAGATGGGCGGTATGCATCAGCTTTTGAGTCTGAACTTGATTTTTCTTTCGCATAACGGGCATTTTCACGCCTTATCGCTTCATCGATAACGGATTTTGAACCACCCGAATTTCTTATTCTTTCAAGCTCACTTTGATGCTTTTCTTCCGCATTTTCAAATTTGTGTTTGAGCTCCTGGTCAACCCTAAAACGTGCTTTCTCTGCCTCTTGAGCCCTTACCGCCGCTTGTTTTCTCTGATTTTCAATATCCTGTTGATATTTTTTCTCTTTCAGTAAATCAAGTTCACGCCTTAAATCTGTCGCTGTTTTCCCTGAGGCATTATAATAATTTAATCTTGCAACCGGATTTACCTGGAATGCAACTAATTTTTCCTCGTAATCACGTATCTTCTGGTCTAATGTGTGTTCACGACCAATATCTAACATGCTATCCCAAGCGAGTCTTGCTTTATCTTTAACCACTGCCCAGGCTGACTCAAGATAACCTAAATTCGCTTTTATCTGCTGAGTTCTATTTTTCGTTGCAGTCGCATAGGCTTCCATGGCAACTTTAGCGGCTTCATGCTTTCTTCCCTGTTCCTGTAATGTCGATATTTGCGCTAGTTGCGTTGTAGTCAGAAAATGTAGGCTTTTGTCAAGTTCGTTAATCGCTTTAACTGGGTTATCTTTAATGCGCTGGAACTGTTTTATTGTTTCATCAACAGATTGACCCACCAATTTTTCCATTCTGGCAGCGACATTGGCAATATTATCAATTTCATTGCCAGAAAATGAACCTGACCCCACAACTTTAGTTATTACATCCGCCATTCCACCTTGTGTTATGCCATCTGCTGACAACTGTTTGGCCAACATAGCAAGTTGCCCTGCCGTTTTCCCTGCATACCCACCCGTTAAAATGAGTTTATTGTTAAATTCACTAAACTCTTGTGAGCCTTTATAAGCGGCGATGGCAGCAGCTGCCGTAACACCTGCCAATCCTCCCATCAACAATCGGGTAGGGGTTAATATTGAGCCTATTGCTTTAAAGGCATTACCAACACCACCAAACGAGTCTTTAATCTGTCCACCTTGCTGCACCAATACCATCCAGGCCGGTATACCGGAAGCCAATGAGGTCACCACATCGGTCATCTGCATAGGTAACATACGCATTGCATGACGATATTGCCCCATCGTTACCGCGCCATTCATAAACGCTTTTTCTTGTTCTTTTAATTTGGCAATCATCGGCGCTGCCTGTTGAGAAATGCCCATCTGCGCCGCTTTTAGTTCAAGAACTTCAGTTCGCGTCTTGCCTATCGTGTCTGATTGCTGTTTTAATGTGTTTAGAAAATTATCAGCGGCTAACTTCGCTCGTTTTGAAGCTTCTTCCTGTGCAAGTAGCGCCCTCCCTTCTGCGGTCAGTGCCAGATTCATCCGGCTTAGCTTATCTCTCGACTCTTCCAGTATCGTGTTGTAATCAACAAACTGGTCAAGGGGGAGTAAACCTTTTTGATGTGAAGCGGCGAGTTTACGGCTAATTTTATCCAGTTCATCAAACGCTTTATTGGTGGGATTAATTCGATTTAACAGGTCGTTAAGTTCACTTTTTTGCGTCTTAATGGTTTCGACATTTCTCAGTGAGGCTAAGCTAACTTTTTTTAATCCACCCTCCAGATTTGAGGAAGCCTTTTCAACCTTTTCCGCTGTTCCCTGAAATGACTTTAACTTCTGTTCACCTCTTTCCAAATCCGCCGTGTTTACTTTTAATGAAATCGTGGCGATATCGGTCATACCGGATTCCTTGCAACAAAAAGCCAGCACAGGGCTGGCGTAGTAATTGATTTATACCTTAAGGTGCTCAATTGATTGATGTATCGTTTTCTCAGTTGATTAATCGCAAGAGATTCTCTTTGACAAAGTTTCGGCGTTCCGTTTCATCAGCAAGCACGACAACCCCGCGTCTTTCTATATATTCCATTAGCGTCTCAATATCCCCGATAAAATAATTAGAGGGGACGACTTCTGTCCGAGTTACACTGCCATTTTCATAGTCAAGAATAATTCTTCCACAAATAGCGGGTAAATTATTTTGCAAAGGGGCTTTGCCAATGAACTCACCCTCAATCGGTACACGAGCAGCAAGAGACAGTGCCTCAGTAAATTTTTCTTCGGCGATTTCTTTATAACTGCAACCAAAATGACTTTTCAGTGCTGACCAGAGTGTGATGGTCGCTTTGCCCTGATGTTCATGTGGCACGCTTTTGCCACGAGTCAGTACCAGTTGTTTGATGGCTTCTTGCTGTTCTACTGTAATACATCCAGCAATTTGCTTAACTTTTTTACGTGGTTTAGCTTTAACCTCACCCGTAGTCCAATACTCATAGAGAACATCATCACACTCTTCTTGATACTGAATAACTTTATCACGGATTTCTGACTTAACTTTGTTTGGACTAATGGTTGCCAACCACCCAGCAAGTTTACGAAGAGGTAAGCAAACCATTTTTCGTGATTTGCCATCATCTGCAACCATTTCGATTTCCGAAATAGTTGAAATAAATCTTTGTTTTAACTTAACAAACTGAGCAGCCCAAATCATTCCCATCCCTTCTACTATCGGCTTCATCGGGGTAAATGGTTCGCCGTTATAGTTGACGATATAAAGCTCAGCGCCATGGAACGGTACATTTATCGTGCAAACTGCTTTAGTTATTGATATATTATTCATGTTCGTTTCCTTCAGTGGTTCGGACAAACTTGAGGCCTTGACTATCCTAATTAGTCAAGGCTTCGCCTTTTCTACTAGACACAACATCAACCGCTTCTAGATTTAGCTATTAAATAAAATTTGATCAAATGTAAGTCTTTTTTAATCACGAGAGTTAATTAAATAATGTTAATCAACAACATTAGCTTTTTACCAATTATATTACCTTGCTTATTACTACATAAATAGCCATAATAATTCATAAAAAGGATATTAATGAACTTTTATGAATAAATCAAGTGCGAAAAAGATGAACATTAATGAAGAAGAGTTCTCAAGGCTTCCGTTTAGCCAAAAAATAACGATCCTTCGGGCGTATAAATCACTAACTCAAGCCCAACTTGCTTCATTGGTGGGTGTATCACAGAGACAAATAGCAGCTTATGAGTCAGGTAATGCTAAACCAAGAGGAAACACTTTGCTAAAGCTGGGATCTGTTCTTGGTAAATCTCCTATTCAATTAATGCATCCAGTTGATAATGTTAGTCGTCCTAGAATGAATGTGTCATTCATGCCAGTGCTAAAACATAATAGAATAATTGACTGGCTACACTATACTATGGATCCAACAGGAAATCGGACGATTTATTAGATGAATGTGTAGAGCGCGAAATAAAAACCATCCAAAGCTCTGGTTCATTTGCTTTAGAAATCGATGAACCTGCTATGTCAACTGTTGGGTCCAATGGAATATGCTTTCCCAAAAGGCAATAGTTATTTTTGATATATCTAAATGCAATGTACTTATGGATGGAGATTTTGTACTAGCAGTAATTAATCACAAACATACAATGTTTAGGCAATTTTTTATGGTTTAAAAGAATCTTCTTTAGCACCGTTTGATCAGCGTTACCCGATAGAAAAGATCGCTACCAATACTATTCCAAAAACAAATTTACTTATACCTGCAGTACACATTGATATATCTCTGCCTGCAATGAATAGATCCAGTAAGTTAATCATATGAAATAATTAATAAACTTAAGGATTTTGACATGGCAAGAGATGACCCACAATTTAATTTCAGAATGCCCCATGAAATTAAAGAAAAAATTAAACGGCGCGCCAAAATGAATGGCAGATCTATTAATGCAGAATTGACGCAGATTGTCCTAGATGCCCTTGATAAATCAGTTACCCCACAAGATTACAAAACCGATATTGAAAAACTAGTCGATTCTCAAGCTGAAGAAGTTAAGAAAATGGTATTCAATACATTACTTAAATTGTATGATAATAAAAATTGATATCCTTCCCACTTCAAAGCCTGTGATAAAAATATCCGCTTTATTGGTGCATTATCGCTAAGGCTTTCGCTTCCATCACCCGTATATCATTAAATAAAGCGCCTTTATCCTGATTAATACCCAAATAATCGATGACGTCGGATAACACGCTGTAATCCAGCCCTGTGGGGCCATTCGCCCCCATTCGCCACTGAGTACGAAGCGCATTAAAAGTAAGATAAGCCTCCCAGACATCTGGCCAAACTTCGACCTCGCTGTCTTCCGGCGTAAAACCAAAGGCAGCTTCAAAGTTGCGGATATCGGTCTCGGTCATGCCGCCATACATGGCCTCAACGACCGCTAGAAGTTTTTTTCGCGTTGGCCTAATAGTTCGCTATAATACGTTGTACTAATGGCGCTCGCAGCTGAGGGATAGTTGTCAAATAGCAGCTTTAAATTATCAGCGTGATAAGGCTCTTCAATCGCCCAGTCAGCAATAATCTGCTGGTAGAACTCATCAATCGGCATTTCACGCATGGTTTCCAGTTCACTCATGGCTTTGTGATTAAAGGTGAAGGTCACCACCTCTGGCTCTTTTTTGCCTGCCACCGGAATGAGGACATTGGCTTTAAACGTTGGCTTGGGTATCAATGTAAATTTCGCCATGCTGCATCCTTAATTATACTGCATAGATTTGCAAATCAGATTTAAGTGAGAAACGGGCTACCACGTTTTCAACCTCGTTGATAGCTGTATTGGGCACGCGCTGGAAAGAGACCGAAGCAGTAAAATAACGATCCTCACTGGCACGTTTATTGAAAAACGCATTGCCGTAATTTGCTTGCTGTCATCCAGTTTCATCAATAACTTACGAATAGGTAATTTTGCATCATGTGCAAAGGTATAAACCTGCGTGATACCGTTTTTAAAGGTATCAACGGTTTCTGCCTGTTCATCTTCCAAAAACTGAATTTCCTGCGTTTGCTGCTCACCGCCCTCCGTCGATAATGTCATGACTTGCGGCATCGCCTCCCATTCTTCCACTTTCTTCAAGCTTCCTTTAGCCCCACCAACGGGAAAAACGGCTTTATCGGTGGTATCGATTGATTCCAGTGTAATACTGGTATCAGCTGCTTTTCACTTTGAAAGCGCCTGACATTTTTTTCCAGCCACAATCAATCTGGACAATATCGCCCGTTTTAATACTGCCAATCGAATTGACAGTTAATACCGCCTCTGTCGCATTGGTAGCCGCCGTAATTGTTATCTCATCCGCATATTTACTAGCTACATAAACACGCGAACCATTAGGAATATTATATGCCATGATAAAACCTCATTATTGGCTGTTGAAAAACCACCATATGGCGGCAATGTTATATTGTAGAGTGACAACGATAAGCAACGCTGACGGGGAGAATATAATTAACCTGATCACAGATTGCTGGAAATAAACATGGCTCGCCGTTTAAAAAAAGATTATCGGTCAACGAAAAACCGTTTGTTAGAAAATTTATTAAACGATTAGCGACATTCATGACCAATGCGTCGCCCGTTCCTGCTTTGCCAACTACATTTATCTGTATGACACCGCTAAATACAGGCATATCGAGCGATAAACTCAAATTATTCGTTGTCGCTGGCATGGTGTGTAGTTGTAAATAGGGTTCATTGATATCATCGAATTCACAATTTGGCCAGGCAACCTTGATATTTTCAGACTCAGCAAATTGAGCAATATGTGCCCGTATCGCGGTATTAATGGTTAATGGGTTCATCCTTTACGCTCTGCGATGGCCTGATGAAAAAACTGCTGAAATTCTTGTGCCGTGAGCCGTACCATACCTTTCGGTGCCTGTTTTGAATGCCCCATCTCAAGTCGATAAGCATAAGGAACCACATTGGAAAAATAGACTGACTTCATGCCCACTTTAAACTGACCAATAACATGATTGCCCTCAGCTTGTGTTACCTCGCCACTTTTATCTATTCGTCCCGTTTCTTTCATTGGTACTTCATCAAACGTCACTTGCCAGTTGCCACGAAACCTTCCCCCCGTATACCCTGCAGGCTTCCTTTCTTTTCCTTTTCCCTTTCCGGCTATTTTAGCATTCACTTGCCAGATAGAAGGATTACCGACAGGCGACATCATGACTAACCTTGCAAGTATCTTAATGAATGTCACCTTTGTAACCACTTCCATTTTTCTTCTGCTTTACTGACAAACGCATTAATGGCGGCTGTAAAATTGTTTGTCATATCAAGCTCTCAATTGTGCAATGAAACAAATAGTTTGGCGTTGGGGCTTTATCTCTTTTACAGCAATCACTCGATGATTTCTGTTATCGATGATAATGATATCCCCCTGTTGAATATTACTCTTTGCATGCGCAATGAATTTAATATCACTGGTTAAAACGAGGGAATTGTCCACTTCATTGATAGCAAACTGTGTCTTTACTCCGACCGCCTTTAATACCATATCGGGTTCGATAATTTCCTGACCCTTTTTATCAACATAAAATTTGCCTTTTCTTTTTAAGACATACTCCATGCCGTACTGCTTTATCAAGCGCTCAGTCGTTTTACCCATTCGAGTATAAAGATTCATCATCACCTCACCGAAAAGGTGTTGATGGCAAATCCAGAACGTATATCTAACAAGCCATTAAGCAAACCATTTAACCAGGCAAATTTGGGTAAACCCGAATTTGTCCCCGAGGCATATTGGACCGTGATAGCCCCTCAATACGTTCTGTGGTCACTTCGCCCCTAACGTTGGCTGTAAATCTTCGTTCTCTGACTCAATCGCCAGCCGACACTGGGCCATAATGAGTTGCTTAGGGATGGCGTCATTCTCAATAGGCACACCGTCATAAAATAACCCTGTGCGTGGGAAGGATAGCGGTTGGGTTAAGTGGGTTCGTTTTCCTAACCATGGCTGTGACGTTAAATAGTCCATCGCACTCACCAGCATCGACTCAATATGTGAGCCATCAGTGGGTATATCAATTCCTCTTTCACGGGCATAGCGCTTTGGATCCTCAACGCTGGCATAACTATTAAATGTTGGCGAATTTTTATCCGAATCAATCATATTCACCTCAAAAAAAGGGACAAAAGTCCCCTTAACTTTATTTTTCTTTATGAAAAGTGATACTTTCTGTGGTGCGCATCTCACCATCTACTGTCGCAGTGACGGTAAATTGTCCTGCTGTACTGGCGGTTAATTTGACGCTGGACTTACCCTTTGCATCGGTTTTAGTCGCCGCTTTACTCAATTTTCCACCTGTGCTTGACCACTCAACATTGCCACCCTGAACAGGTTGATTATCTTTTGAGTAATCAAGTGAAATGGTCACCGCATCGCTGTTATTGGCTGTCGCGGTGGTTTTATCCACAGATAACCCTAAACTCGCTTCATGCTGCAATTTTATCATTACGCCTGCCGTTAATTTGTTACTGGTGAAATGTTTCTTCCAGTTGCCAGCTGTGCCCAATTTTGTCAGATCAGGATTAGTCCCTTTTGATTCATCCCAGCTGTAACCGAGCACGCCCACATTTACCACGCCTTCACCCCGATAGCCAACGCCTAAATTTTCCTGATCGTTGATTTCATAAGAGCGAAAATTAGGTTCCTGTGATTCCGTGATAGTGATAGCCCCTGGGACTAACCCAAATATAGCATCAACAGGCGCAGTATCGGTGACTAATACGGGTTTACCTAGCGTTCCAGGTTGGCCGCCGTAAATTACCACGCCTGCTTCTTCATAAACCTTGTTATCAATCGCCTGATCAACAATGTCAAAATAGGTTGTTGAGTGCATGACAAACAGATTGACACGGTTGAATTTATCCCCGTATTTGCGTAACCCCTTAGTGAGGGTCTTCTTGCCATCGGTAGCAATATTAGCTGTGACCATCATATCCGTATTAGCGCCAATCGCAGCCCCCAATGCTGCTAGGGAATACTTGATATAGCCCTCAAGCGAAGCATCAGCAGCATCCGTACCCACAAGCTCAGAAAATTCTGAAACATCCCTGCCACGTCGTTTAAATGACTCTTCGGTGATTTCATAGGGGCCATATTTCCAAGGGGCTTTAACGTCAACGGATTCTCCCGCACCAATTTTCTTACCGGTAACTTTATCCGTAGAATTCACGTCACGATGTTCAATCGAACCGCTTATCTGATAAAATGCCCGTTTACGTAAATCGCCTTCAATAAAAACATTATCCAGTACAATTGCGCCATTTGATGCCTGATTAAACACCTCAAGATTATCTTGTCTGCGCTCTAAAAATGCGGTTTGAGCCAAATCATTATAAATAATTAAATCACTATTAACCGTCGTTGCCATTATATTAATTCCTTACTTTGGTAATCCCAGATAAGCTTCACGACCGAATCGCCGGATATATGCGGCCTTATCAGATGAAGACATCTGAGAACGTTTAAAATGTGCGCCCCTGACTTACTATCCCTGAACCTGTACCGGATGCAGAAGGAAATAAATGGGGGCACTTTCTTTAGCGAATCAATCCACTCAGCGGGGTTAAAGGTGTACGGCCATCTTTACCCATAATCGGATTGTTTTCCTCATCAACAGCGACGGCCTGACCTTCGTCATTGATTTTAAATATGCCCTTGGCACGTAATATTAAATCTTCCTGAGCACTGGCTAACGCGCCGGATTGACTTGCAGCTGCACGAATTTCATCGCCTAAAACCCGACTGCGGAATTTATTGGCAAATTCTTCTGCCTTTTCCGCCCGTCGCTTCTCAGATTGTAGTTTTTTTCTACATCATGGCGCAATCGTTCCGTGCGCTTATTGATAACCTCGTCAATCTTGCCTTCGGCAATCAACTTCGCTTCTTCATCATTGTCAAAACGTTGCAAAATGCCTTTGACCTGTTCAGGATCGATTCCTTCAAAGCGCTTTAAATTATCAGTTTGCTTTTTGAGCAAACCGAGTAGTCACTATTTTTTGCCTTTAGTCCTGTCACCTGCTCATTAATCTGCTTATCAATAATAGCCTGAACTTCCGGTGTGATTGCTGTGCCGCTAGCCCCGCCACCACCATTCGGGTCTTCTACTGATGAATGATAGTTGCTACCGATGTTTAAAATGCTCATTATGTCCCCTTGGGATTTTATCTATGCGCCTTGCGCGTTAAATTACCTCAGCCCTAGGCCGAATTTAGCAAACAAAAAGGCCACCGAAGTGACCTTGATTGCTATGTATACTGGTTAAATTCCCATCCCAGCTTCTTTAAATGCCTGTCCATCTATCTTTCGTAATTGTGCCAAAGTAATAAACTCACCTTTATCGCTATAAAACTGGGCCGGATGCATGCCACCCTCTTTCATTAGCCGGTAGCGTACTTCACCAAATACCTGCTTTTGTCGCCAAGCGGATTGTCGTTGTATCCATTGAAGAAAGGTTGTCTCGGCTGGTGTTTGTCCATCCATCGAGGCCCGAGTGTTTTCGTCCATTTCATCAACATCAATTCCCAATTGACGCCATGATTTAGTGATCAATGTTTCAGTCGAACGACAATTCCAGTGAATTTTTCCTGGTCCTTGCAAATAGGGCACTTTATGGCCGATTGGCTTACTTTCAAGGGTATATTTCAATCGATCGCGAACAATACAGGCATGAGAGGTTTTGTTGTCCAGCGTCGATAACCACTGCTTACCCTCAAGGAGTTTTTTATTAGCCTCTGCAAACTGATTTCGGGCGGTGGCTTGTAGGTGATTAATTGCGGTTTTGGCAATACTGGTTGCATTTGCCCGACTGATTTGTAGTGCACCGTCTTTATAGCCTTGCTTGACATTACCACGTATTTTACGACCCATTTCTACAGCGCTATCGCCATTCAAATACCCATTGCGAACGGTATTATTAATGCGCGTCATGCGGTCTTTTTCCAGACCCTCAGCCCACTCAGATAACAGTTTTCCCTGCAATGGGCGCGCCATCACCGCTGCATAAAGCATATCTGTGGTGAGACTCATCAATGGATATTGACGAAGAACAACCTCTGGCATTAGAAAATCAAATAAAGCGGGATAATAATCTACCTCATATTGTGCATGCGCCTTCATCTCGCCCTTTAAAAGGGAAAACGCGTTGGCTACCGCATTTTTATTAATAGCCTTAACACTGGCGAGCAAAGATTCTAATCGCCTGACAGTAAAACTATCAGCATCGATATTGGCATCATCCAGTGCCACAATTAAGGATGCACTGAGCTGAGCGTCAAATGCATTCAGGGTGTTAACCATCTTTTTAGCAACCCCACTAGCATAACGACCAGAAAACAGCGAGTGAGCAAGTAATTCATCCATCAGGCGCTCATTCACCGTTCTCATCGCTCACCTATCATAGTGGGTTGCTGATTATTGAGTTCATCCACCACCACATCAACCTCATCAGCCGGATTGATAATGTCAAATTTTTGCAAGTTACGCACCAGGTCAGATTGACGAATGGCGCTAGATTGCCAGGCTGACACTATCTCACGTATCATCGTGCTATCGGCAATGTGATTGACCAAGTCCCTATTAATTTCAAATACGCATTTATCAGGTTCAGCACCCGCATATTCAGCGCACCACTTTAACCCTTTAGTTAAACCTTCTGAGACATTCGCGCAACAGATACTCAGGACAGATGTTTGTGCACTTAATTCACCCACTGATTGAATAACGGTTTTCACTTTATTATCAGCAGAAACTAATTGAGCGCCCAACCCCACCATATAATCACGCTTACTGTCCATCGCTTCTTTCGCTAGCATGTTAGGCTGTGCT
Source organism: Arsenophonus apicola (assembly GCF_020268605.1). Lineage (NCBI taxonomy): Bacteria > Pseudomonadati > Pseudomonadota > Gammaproteobacteria > Enterobacterales > Morganellaceae > Arsenophonus > Arsenophonus apicola. The sequence continues at coordinate 1,369,255 of NZ_CP084222.1, read as the reverse complement.
TGAATGTAACCACAGGAACCTTGCTCAGGTAACAAAATGGGTGAGCGGGAGCCGACTAATATACCCTTTTTCTCTAACCAGTCACGCCATTCATCTTTCAAGCCGCTAATATAGGGTTGCACCTGACCACAGAAAAAACCGAATCTTCATAATCGGCGGAATTTCGATAATGACCCAAATTGATTTTGGCGAGTCCAAGTAACGGCGCTTCATCAATAGTGTGATCATTATTTTGAGCACCTATAAAGGTAAACGGGATCTCCTCCCAAGCACCTGAGCCACCGCGATCAGGGATATATTCAACATCTATTTGGTAAACACTGTTTCCTGCAGGTTTTCGATAAACGCGACAGATAAATTTCCCTTTTCAATAGCCAGAACACGATATTGAATGGTATCCTTGAATCCAAAACCGTCTTGTTCTTCTACTGTTTCACGTAATACCACCAGAGTTAAGCGATTACGACCATTAATGCGTTGCATTCGCCAGTTGATAATATCTTCGGCTTTGTATTGAAAAAAATAGACTTGCTTTGACTCGTTATTATAATCGACATATAAGCCATGTCGTCCCACTTCCAAGACGGATTCCAATGACGATTGGGCTAACTGATAAAGACTTGAACCCGCTCCATCAGCATCCTCTTTCAGATAAGCCAGTCTTTCATCAATCTCAACCAGCGGATCTTTTTTAAAAGCCATTCCTATCATCCCATTACGGGTATGACCGGTTATCGGATAAAACACCGCACGATCTTGATAATCGCTATTACGTTTCCTTTTGCGTTCTTTATTCGATTCTTCTAATATCGGCAGATAGTTTTTTACTGAATCATCCCCTTTACAAACTGTCCGAACTAATGCCCATTGCAACACAAACAATTTATATTCAGGACGGGTAAAATCAACACTAGACATACTCATTAGAATGTGGTTCCTAAATTAATCTCAAAGGCGGGACGCTGTTTATTTTTTCGGCTAATCGCAAAATATCGAAATGCATCAGCATCATGTGACGTAAAATCATGTAGGGGTTTATCTTTCCAGCAACCCAGCTTGTCATCCCACTCTTTGCGATAAGCTTCTAAATGAGCAACTCCATCGGCACATCGATGTTCATCAAATACACAATTTGGCAATATTTCACGTACCGCCTCAATCCCTTCATCAATGGAAAGTTTTGGCACTACATCAAATCGTATTGCATATTTCTGCCCATCAATCTCATAGCCTTCTCTGGCAATTTCACGCCTGGATTTTGCGTCAGAACCAAATTCACGATTATCAATATCATGAGGTGCATTGTGACTGGCGTAGGTATAGCCTTTATCTTTCAGTATCTTCATGTAATGCCGCAACCCTTCACCACTATTTGAGTAATGATCAATAATATGAAATTCATTTCCCACTTCACGTACAAACCATATTGACGTTGAATCACCTACCCCAATATCCCAATATGTATGTACTGGCAAATGGCTGTTATTAGGCAATGTCCCAATGCGTTTATTTTGATAAAGATAACGAAACTGCCTGGCATAGTAGGCGCCTTCTACTGATTGTTGGAAAGCTTCAGCGGGAAGTGAGGGATATTCCCGCTTCATATCATCACCAAGCGTTTTCTCTTTTGCGTAATACCAGGCTTTCTGTTTGTCGGTTAACCAAATGCCATGTTTGCCGGACAGCTCAGTGAAATAATCAATTAGCCGCTTTGGAATGGGCTCAACCGGATCAATTGCATAATTATTGTTTTCCCACCATGGGAAGAAAAAGAATTTCCAATCGAGCTGTGAAAGTTTTTTTACTTGAAGTTGTGCTTTTTCAGCAGACTGACAATAATCATAAAAGTAACCAGATCTTCCCTCGCCCGTGCTTTCTATAGTGACAAAGCAATCATTGGATACCGCTTCAAAAGCACCAGTTACAATTTCACGTGCCTTATCAGGATATTTTGCACAAATCTTGCCAAATTCAGAAACATGCAGATAACGCAATGTACCACCGCGAAATGAAGTACTAATGTAAAGTGAACCCCCTTTATGGAATACCAGCTCACCCGCTGAATCATTACTGGCTGGGTTAGCCGCTTTTATTTCAGCCGGTAGTCGCTCATAAGCGTATTTGGTTTTTTCTCTGAATAATCGCCTAGCATCATTAAGAGTATGCGCAATTAATGCACACCTGGCAGATTCAAATAACGCCGCATCAAGCTGAATAATACACACTTCAGTCGTAAACCCTAGCTGACGCGCCTTTAGAATGATATTTCTGGTATGCATTCCTTCAAAATAGAATAACTGCTCAGGGGTCATGTCAAATCGAATTGGTTTTCCGGTTTTATCCGTTATCCAATAAAGATGATTTAGTCGCCAAAGCTTATCGCGCAATAAAGCTAAATGTTGTGGCTTCATAGTTATTTTTGTGAAAGTTCGTCCATAAGATTAGATAACGTTCCGACCACATCATGCTCATTTTTTACTTGTTCTCTAAAAGCCTGTACTGAGACATGCTTGCCAAGTAACTCAAGGTTTTTAACTTTATCTGGCCACTTTACTTTTTTGAGCAATGCTTCTGCACCATCAACTCGTATGGCTGCAATATCTAAACCGCTTAATGTTGTCCGCCAAACTTTAGGCCAATCTTTGATCGGTCTTAAATCGCCAGAATCGGTCAGAATATCGAGTACATCCATTTGGTCGATCTCAACCAGCCGCTTAAGCACGTAGTCAGCATTAACCTCAATGCGATTCTTACGTTCTTCCATGAGGGTTTGTATGCGTTTTTGAATGTTGAGTTTTGCTAAGTTTTGGCATGCGATATCTTTTGCTGTTTTTTCACTGTACCCGGCTCTAATTGCTGCCTGAGTCGCATTCAAATCAATCAGGTACTCGCGACAAAATGCTTCCTGCTTGTCTGTGAGTGCCATATCTTTACCTTGTTTGTTTTAATTTAAAAAATTTCACAATATGATCAGTGTATTTAATGAATGCCAATAAGAATATTATGCTGGTTTGATTTGTGTAACATCGGGAATATTTGAGACAGCACATCGAATAAACTTACATAAAATGCTGATAATTTCACTTTTATAGAATTTTTATTATTTTACAAAAAAGTTATTTAAATGTTAAATTAAAGAGATATTATTAGTAATAATATTCATTTTCTTCTGGGGGATAAAACATGAAATCATTATCCAATGCATTGATTATTTCGATTGGTTTTTTAAGCATTAGTCCTTTTTTTTGCTGTAACCCAAGAGCCAATAATCGATTATCCTACTGAAGGTACAAATAACGCTGAATGTTTAAAATTATATCATAAGAAACATAAGTGCTTTCTTTGTCCTGAAGGTCACGGTTATTGCGCTAGCCCATCTAGACAGAAACAATAATAAACCAATCATAACTATTCTTACTTTGAAGAGGTTCATCACAAATCTACCACTGTTTTACTGAATTTCTTCCCACCCACTGTTTAGCTACATCAAGACAGTTGGCCATCATTTTACCGCGTTGTGTTGATTTAGATTGTCGATAGTATCTAATAGCTTCATTTGTTGCTAAACTGGCTACAGATAGAGAAAAACCAAGCTTCATTAACTCGGCCTTGACATTCGTCTCAATGAATTGTTCAGGAGTCATGCTTGACTTTCTCCATTTGGCGTATCATCAAATCCTGGTAGTCTTAATTGAGAAAGTGCCATAATTGTTTTTTCTGCTTTACGTATCTTATTCAGATGACGCTTACGTAGGTTCATTAAGTCGCTTCCCTTTCTACCAAAATTGTCAAACGACCATTTATTTGCAGCAACCAACCTGTTTTGCATTTCGCCAATCGTTAATGATTTCAATCCTTCCATATCTAACAGAGCAAGATTTGCTGGGTGGCTTTCTTTTTCCGCTAAATCCAGTAACCACTTACGCAGTGCTTTAGCAACTTTGGTTTTAGATAACATTCCGATTAGATGAGCACCACGAACTGAATAAATTCTTATTTTTTTATAGCGTAACTCATTGTTTTTATTAGTCTCGGTCAAATTGACCGTCCTTGACATCTCATTTGTAAACTCATCTTTATTCCTGTTAAAAATGCGAGTAATAGAAGATTCGTCCTTGTATTCCAGTAAGATAGATAGTTGTTTATTAGTGAACCAGATTTTCCCGTCACCGTTATTAAAGGGAGCAATATTGTGTGTTTTAAATGTTAATACATGATCCATGATGTCTTCCTTACTTAGGTAATGAACCTTTGCCACATAGGAAATCAGCCCATCGAAGTGACATCAGCAAAACTGATTACCTCAAAGGCTCATTCCTAAATAACGGGTTCGATGTTTGGATTAGTTGCGCATGTGGTACGCTGGGTGGTAAGTTTTAAAATTGTTAATTAATAGATTTTAACATTGCTCATAGTTGTTACTGCTTTCATCGTACTTTTCCTTACAGAAAGTCGAGCCTGCTCACACAGAAAAGCCGCCCACAGAAAAGTACCATTTTAAACGGCAATTCTCAGGCTCGACTTTCTGTTAGGTTCTGTGTTTGATTAATGCGCAGTGAGGGCGCAGTAACGAAAATTAGTTGAAATATTTAATATCTGAACGATACTTTGAATATTATTTCATTAACCAAATAGGAGTTACAAATGAGACTATTATCAAAATCAATAATTATTTGTTCTATTCTATCTACATGCTTAACCGCATTAGCTCAAGAAAATAACCAAGAGCAGTCCCAAACTAAAAATGAACCAAAATATTTTTGTGATACTCAGTTTGGAAAAACTGAAGCATTAGGTCATTTCATCCAGCCAGATGGAGAAGTGCAGCTTATTTGTCCAAGATAAAAACTGGTAATATTCGTTTTTAATATTTTCTTGCAGAAGATTTATCTGCTTTTAGTTTTTAACCAATATTTTCCAAGGCGAAATAATCTTGTTGAGCTATCTCACTAAATTGTGGGGTGGCTCAATCATATCATTTAAATTTTTATAACTACTTTCTTCAATTCGCCTTATCGCCTGTTTGTCAAGATTACACAGCTCAATCACTGTCAGTAACTGCTCATTGAGTACCAGACTATCACGCCATGTCATCATATCTGTGATGGCTGGCGGTAAGCAATCAGCGAGTAGGTAAGGGGGTATCGGAATGTGAGGCGTCTGAACGTATTCGTTTCGTGTGCTGCTGCAACTCGACAATAGCCCCATGAGGAATAATGCGATTGGCACAATCCTGATGGACGACATGCGTTTTAATTGCTGCTTGTGTTGCCTGAGAGTCAACTGCTTTACGCTGACGGGTCTCACTATTAATTCGTGCAATATCATTGATTACCTTCATTGACTGAAAAGCATTAGTGGTGATGGCTATCTGTTTATTGAGGTCAACGGTGAGGTTTTTATTTAATGCCTTGACTTCGTTTAAGGATGTCAACAACCAAGACGCCCAGACGATTAACCCCACAATAATCACTACGCCAAATGCGTAAGGTCTCCATAACATATTACGCTCTCTATTTCCCGACGGGTCATTAATCCTTTCCACTTTCTGCCATCGACATAAACCCAGCGTTTCATTTCTTCACAAGCGCCTTTTCGGTCATCAGCGTTGAGCTTTTTGAGTAATGTCGATTTGGCAAAATTTCCCACACCCACGTTGTAAGAAAATGAATAAAGCGCTGCTTGAGTCAGTGTGTTGATATTGACCTTGACCAGCGGGTCAACATACCGTTTAACCACCTTCAAATCGTCATCAAGCCACTTATCACAATCTTCTTGTGTGTAAGTCCGGTTACGGTGAATATCGTTACCTGTGTGACCGTAACAAACAGAAAGCACACCGCCACCATCGAAATAGGGCTTAAGTCTCAGCCCTTCGAAATGGGTTATCATGCTTGACGCTAAAAGCAATGCACTACCGCCTGTTGCCATCAATATTTTTTTCGGTATTTTCATATTGACGCTCCTTAAGTTTGTACTCCTTTTTGCGGTAGTACACGTTGATTAAAAATGTCCCTATCGTGCAGACAATGCCTACTACGGCTACCCACTGCTCAAGAGTGAAGAAACCCAAAATAGTGGTCATAATGCCCCAGAGATAGGCTGTGGGAGTTGAGTATTTTTCAGACATGTGCATATACCCTGCCGTTGAGGGTTCCATTGCTTTGAATAATGATGAGTTGAAAGATTTTTTGTGCCAAGACCTAATTTTGCTCAGCATTTAAATTGTCAATTTGATAAAATTTATTCAGCTATTAATTTTAGTTAATGGCTAATCACTAAAAATTATTGAGGAAATAGAATGCAGAAATATCAAAAAACTTGCTTGTTGAAATGAAATATACAACTAACATCGGTTCTCCTGAAGCATTACTTAATGAAATTAATGTATTAAAGATGATTATTACTAATTTATTTTATAAGCTGCCAGAAAATCAACGTAAAGAGATGGTTAATGAAATATCTGCACATATTGAAAACAGCGTAGTGAAAAATATGCTCGACAATTTTAAACTCGTTGATAAGTAACTTTACAATTTGTTTTAAAATTAGACGTTGCATTTTTTACATGCGTTAAATCTAAAGCATTTTGAAAAATAGCATCCACACTATCTTCTGATTTAGTACAGCAGTTCACATTATTCATCTTTGTGAACTGTTTTTCCAATTCACCAATTCTACTTTCTAATACTTCTATACGTTCGTCCATATTTTTTATCTCATGTTTAACCATTGAACAGGGAGCCAACCGCGTTACTGGTTTTAATTATTCGATCTGTCAGTTTTGCGGCGGCGTAAACGAAAAGCCCCACCATCAACAAGGGGTGTTTCTTCGTAAGTCGATCTTTTCGTTGATCTTTTTTTGCTCAAGAATATAATAACGACATATAGTATATGTTTTGAATACTAAATACTATATATAGGAATCCCTGATAGCGACAACTATCAGGGACGGAAGATAAAACGACAAGGTTTTACATGTGATCACGCATTTAGTTTATTTCACTTGGTGATCTGTGTAAAGCCCTGTTTATATACAGGACTGATTTTAATGAATAAGAATATTTGTCAAAAGCCTCATCGCTACAACCAGTTATTTACATCTCTTTCTAATAATCAAGGTCAAAATAGTCGTCATAAATGTGCGGGATGCGCCTATGAATTAGGTCGTCACCATGCGCTTACTGGAGCGCAAAAAGCTTATGACGACTCAGTTTTAACTCAAATTTCAGATAGTCAAGCTGGCGCTGTTCGTCATAAAGATGCTTTTGAGTCATATAATCACGGCTATCAATCCGTTTTCAAAATAGCATAAAAAGTAAAACCCCACGCTTTCACGTGGGGCTATGCACTACTGGCTTATTTACCGTATGGATCGTGCGAATTCACAAAAAAAGTAGTGCACCAACAAGATATAACTATTTGGGTGACAACACAAGTCAAAAAGAATCGATAATTAATTTTATTTCGTGTCTAAATTGTCTTTATAAACACAGACACTATCACAATATCATTATTTTTACGATCGTAAAGTTATTTATTTAATTCTTTGAACAAATTTATCCATCTCTAAATTAATATTAAGCATCATCAACATTCCCTCAATTACCCCTTCCGCTTTTTGTAATTTTTTACCAATATGTGTATCTGAGCAACTATATTGTCGAGCTAGCTGAATAAAAGTTTTTCCAAAAACATAATACTCAAATAATAAATCATGAATATCGCGATTATTTTTATTTAGTTTTGCTACACAGCTGGAGATTATCATTGCGTCATCTTCACAGCATTGCGGCCTAGATTTTATTTTCTTTGGTATCACGCCTTTAAAACCAGCTGCTATGTGAGACCAGGCTACATCGTAGGGATTATCAGCAACCCATGCCCCCCATCTTTCAAGTACTTGCTGTATGTCTCGCATTAATATTCTCCAATACATTATATCAAAGTTCTTTTATTTTCTTTCTATATTTATTGCGAATTTCTTTTAATATTTCAGGCGTGTATTTAATTATTTCGTTATTATTTTCTAATTCTATTACTTTATTAATTCCTATTTTATTAATTAAACCTATTCTATATTCAGATATAGCGCCTGATTTATGTGTATTACATGCAGAACATTGCTTATGACAATTATTTTCATTAAAGCGTATTTGTGAAGCTGAGGCTGTTGTTTTGTAATGACCCGCATGATAACTAATTGCTGTTTTACTGCCACAGCTAATACATCCCTCGTTTTTATCTCTTTCTCGAATATAATCGTTAAATACTCTTTGCGTCATGCACAGCCAATGCGACAGCGGTTTTAATGCTGTCTTTCTTTGCTTTAATTGACGTCTTTCTTCGATAACTCGCTTTTTAGCTAACTTATCTAGATGTTGACGTGCATATTGAATTGCGCATTGATGATTGCAAACAAGTTGAAGTGATTTTTGAGAAGTGAATTTATTCTTGCAGATTTTACAGATTTTCGGCCTCAGCTTTTTAGCTGAGTTCATATTTTATAAGTTTCCGAATGCGATTAATAACCAAAAAATGATAACAAAGATGATAAGAAAAATTAGCCAATTATCCATCTTGCTCTCTCTTAAGTTTCATGTATTGAGAGTTATCAGGTATCGTCACAAAACAACGTATGCCAATCGCCCAACATTCCACTTTTTGCATAAAGACATGCATTTCCCCCGTATCAAGTTTTGATGTCCTCCTGAGCGTTCTGACGCGCTCTGGCTGCTGTGTGGTCACATCGATACGCTCTACAACTTCATAACCTAAGAATGTATGTTTCAACATTTCTTTCACCTGCTCTGCGGTAAAGTTAGCGTTGTTAGCACACAAATACTTACTTAACTCTGCACACCACAAATGAAAAAGTGAATTTTGCGATAATGAACGGGTTTTACGGTAAGGCTTGATAATGAGACGATGAGGTTTATTTGTTGCTAGAGCTGCTTTTAAGGTTTGCCAGACGTTTTGTTTAGTTGATTCGTGAAGGATTATATTATCCTCCATATTCCTCCTTCATCCACTTATTTAATTTATTAAAAACCTTTCTACTTGCTCTAACCTGTTTTTTGGTGGGCTTTAAACGAAAAATATAATGTTCAGTAATATAATCAGTCTCAAATTTTACTATCCAAAACCTTTTGTCTGTTTTAAATTTTTCGTCAACATAATAAATTTCACGATTTATCTTCAAAATGCACCTCCTGTTATCTTTATTTCAAGAAAATATCGTTAAACAAGACAAAAAATAAATATATCATTGAGATAGCTAAAGATGTAACAGCCACTACTGACAAAAACCTCAAAGAATTAATAAGCCACGTACTGCTGTCAGTTGTGATAGTTAACATTATCACCGACATCGCAACACCTAAAAAGCAAAATAGATTCATGCTAATTCTGTAAATAAAGTTAATTATTTCATGCATTACCAGTCTTCCTTAGGAGGCTCAGGTAATGGCATCCAATAATCCGGCTCGAAAGTTAATTTTTCATCTTTATTACAATGATAAATGAAAGTACTATTCTCATTCTCTCGCCAGCCAACTTCAATTTCAAAGTCATCATTACAACGCTTACAAATTAAAACCAGTTCGTCTACTAATGGCAATCGTTCTTCACATTTAATCCACTTCATCATTAATCTCCTTACAGATAAAATTTATCAACTTGATTTGAGCTTGCTTTCCAGCTTTTACATTGATAGCAGTCCAGTAGTAACCTATCTCGCTAAATTGCATTTTGAACATGGACGGCTGGGATAACATTTTCAGGCAATCTTTTTCTGATAGTGCTCTGTCGCTAAAGCGCTGCCAATGCACAGGTTCGCCGCCATCCTTAACAAGGGTTGCTTCAATTTGGTATTTCATTGGGGGGGTCCTGATTAAATCGTTGCGCCTTGAGCGTAGCGCCTTAAACTTTGTTGATGAGATGATTGTGAGATTGCTCCTGCTTCCTGTTGATTGGTATCGATAAAATGACCGTTTTTAAACTCCTGATAAACCGTACCCGTTTTGCCAAATCGATTTTTGGTTACAATAATTTCAGCATACTTCGCTGAGGGTGAATTTTCGTTATAAACCCCGTCACGATACAGCATGATAATGCTGTCTGCATCTTGCTCAACGTTGCCAGAATCCCGTAAATCAGCGTTAACTGGGCGCTTGTTTGTCCGCTTTTCAACCTCTCTTGATAACTGGCTCAATGAGATTACGGGCGTTTTTAATGTTTTTGCCAGCCGTTTCAAATTCGCGGAAATATGCGCTATCGCAAGGTCATTTCGTTCAGCTCTCGGTTTATCAATTAATCCGAGGTAATCAACCATGATTAACGACAGTTGGGGATATTCTTTTTTTTGTCTGGTGGCAACAGAGGCTATCTGCTCAACAGTAAGTTTACTTGCATCCACTATCCATACATCTAAATCATGCAACAAACCAATCGCACCAGTTATCTTATTCCAGTGTTCCTGCTCTAATCGTGAGGGATTTCTCAACATTGAAACGGGGAGATTTGACGCCTGGGCAATCTGTCTTTCAATGATTTGGCCTGAATCCATTTCCATTGAAAAAATAAGCACGCCACGCCGCTGATTTATGTCCCTGATTTCCTGACTGGCAACACTTCTGGCAATCTTCAATGCAAATTCGGTTTTCCCCATACCCGGTCTGGCAGCAACAATCACTAAATCCACCGGATTAATACCTCCCGTTATCTCATCCAGCTCACTTATACCTGTTTTTAAGGCGCTTGACTGTTCACCGTTTTGTAGACGATTTTCCAGTAACTCGGTGTAATCACTAATAAGTTCCTTCAAATTTACAGGCTTGATTTCTTCTTTCGAAGTTCGCAATTTTGTCGCTTTCGACAAAAAATCATCAATAGCCTGCGTGGCTGACTGGATAGACCCATTAGCAACAACATCCTTGACCGAATTTATCATCGCTAAAAATTCCCGTCGTTGATAATTCTCAGCAACCATTTTTGCATAACCTTTCAAATTGGCTGCACTCGGGCAATCTTTAGCCATCGACATAACCTGAATAAAATTACCCTTTCCCATCTGTTCAGCCACCATCACCATATCAATCATGCTTCTGGTTTTAGCCTGGCATTGAATTATTTTGTAGATTTCACGACAGAAATGGGAGGAAAAAGCATTAGGCTCAAGCGTAGACAATACATCACTGGCGTCTGGCGTTAAACCTGAAATCAGCAAACCCCCTATCACGCTTGCCTCAAGTTGATAGTTGACCATGTTAATACCCCCTATCGGCAAACTTCCCTTCACGAACGCCTGTTAGCGTGGTTTCTCTCAGCAGGTAATCAATATCCGCTGTCCAGCCCGTGTTGTTCTCACCAAAGTAAAACGGCTTTGCCATGCCAACGAATGCTCTCACGTAGGCTCGCCAGCCATCTAGGTTTGGATTAGCCAGTAAGCCAACAATTTTCTTCAAACGGGTTTTACGCTTGGGATTGGCTTCAACAGCGTGGGGTAGTCTGTCACCCACTTCCTCGTTGTAGGCAACCAGATAATCGTTGTAGTTCAGTGTTTGGGGTTTTCGCTTTTCAGGTCTAGCCAATCCTTCCCCTTTCACCTCGTGAGGGGTAAGGGGTGTATTATTATATTTTATATCTTTTGTAATATTATCTTTTGTGTTTGACTGTTTCGGTAAAACCCTTTTTACTGTTTCGGTAAAACTTTTCTTTACCGTTTTAGTAAAGCTTTTACTGTTTCGGTAAATATCCGTTTCCCACTCAGATAACTTCTTGTTAATACCAACTTTTCTCCCTTCCTGAACAAGGATTTTCATCTTGATAAGTTGATTCTTAGCGGTAGAGCATTTTGTCGAATCTATTTTTGTCATCTTTTCGAACTGAGTATTACTAATCCAGTCCAACTCCTTGTGATAACCATAGGTTTTTCTCCATACAGCTAACACAATATTTAATTGATGCTTTGTTAAATTAGCTAACATGATTGCATCAAGAATATCATCCGGTATTTGGGTATACCCATTTTCAATCTCAGCCACGGCATTCTCCCTGACTTCCTTTTTAACTCTGTAATCATCAAGACTGGTGACTGTTGCAGCCATTTTTAACTCCTTGTAACTTTCTGAATTCTGCTACAAACCGATGTGCGAAACGCTTATTTTTTGAAGCAGCAACCAATAGCCCATCAGGACTATCTGGATGGGCTTTTTCTTCATAATTTTTATTGATAAATCGGCGTTTATTTGCCATAATGACCTCGCTGAAATTGAAAGAAAAAAGGGAAAACTGCCGTTTCCCTTCTCCTTGAAAGGTAACCCAAACTTAAAGTTGGATATGATGTTTTCAGGCTCCATTGTTTTGTAACTCTGGAGCTTCTTTTTTTGGCAATCTCAAATGTTCCAGCATATCTATCAGCTTACGTATCTCTTCACCTGAGATATTTGTGATGACCACTCCCTGCGTCGATGAATTAGGCACACTCACCACATGCTTAGGCAAGCCGTATTCTGAAACTACCTGACAGGCTAATTTAAATATTCTGGTTTTATCCCGACTCGCTGTTGATGGGTGAATTCCTAGTGATTTGGCAAACCCGTTATTACCCCCTTCTGATGCCATCTTCTGGTAGAAGTAAGATTCTAGATGCTCTGGTTTGCAAGTGATTTTGATAGTATTTGAATATTCCATGGTTATAATCCTAAAGTAATAAAATTCCCTACCTCAATATTCCTATGAGGTTGTGGTGGCTCCAAGAAAGCCTAGAGCGAGTCAAAATGTTAAAGAACAGTGTTATTCAGAGAGTATTTTGCTTATCAGCAGGGATACCATCTGTTGGGTTTGGGTAAAGATCTGGACGAAGTTCATGGGGAAGAACCCCTGTAGCATAATGTATGGGAATTACCCTTTTTGCAGGAACTATACCTTGGTACTTAGTTCTCCAACTGCTAACAGCCATTCCAGAAACTCCGATCATTGCCCCAAGCTTTCTAACAGATCCTGCTTTTTTTATGGCAATTTCAAGCGCTGTCATGTAAATCTCCTTATTTAGGTAAATATAGTAAAGCATAGACTTACATATTAAGTCAATTTTTAATTTATTGATAATATAAAGTTAAAGTTTACAATGCTATTCATGAATACAAGAAAAATATCAGAATCTCCTTTAGTTCGGAGACTTACAGAATTAAATGATAGAGGCATGTCTAAATCTGAAATGGCTAAAATAGCAGGAGTAAGCAGACAAGCCGTAAATTCATGGTTCGTAAAGGGCAATATAAGTAGAAATTCAGCTATATCAATAGCTGAAGCTGCTGGCGTTTCCCTAGAATGGTTATATGGAGAAGAAGTTGATGAACGACAGGGATTACGCCAAAATGAAAAAGAACTATTAGATATTTTTAATCAATTACCTCTAAATGAACAAGAAACCATGATTTCTGCTTTTAAATTGAGGCTTAAAGAATTAGATAAATTTGTTGAAGAATATATTAAACGTAGAAATAAAGACGAAAATAATAGATTAAGCTAACCAAAGTAAAAATACCCTATCCTTTAAAGTAACCGTCATATTTTGGCGGTTTTTTTGTTTCTAAAACTCAATAATTAAATTTTAGATTGACATTTAAAGTAAATCTATGGTTTACTTTGTTCATCAACTCACTGCAACAGGCAAACGCCAGACAATACCACCAGTTATCTGAAACTTTGCCAGACGTTGCTAAGTAGCCAGCCTGAGGCATATGAACATGAAGGCAAGTGTAGTCATCAGTAACTAAGCATTATTGCTCTTTAACATCTTAGAAGGGATTCAGGCACTCTTGAATCAACCATCATTGAGTGAGTTTTGGTGTGGCTATATCACAGCTAAAACTTACTTTGGAGGTCAAAATGACACAGATTACCGTCATCAAACGGACTAACTACGCCCAACGTAGATATGAACGTAGAGCTGCATTTCTGGCTAAAAAACGTCAGGAAGCAGAACAAAAATGCCAAATCCGTTCTACAGAGCAAATCCTTGATTCCATATTCAACAAGCAGGATGACACCGTTAATACCATTGCATCACTCACTCTCAATCTAAAAGACAAAAAGCCTCAGCCTTCATTTGATAACTGTTGCTTACCGAATACTTATCTCTATTCTGCGAGAAGATACTCAAAAAACCGCAAATCAAATAGCATACAGACAAAATGATTTGATAGTCTTTGCAGCAATCTTATCCTACACTTAATTCCATAAGTTTCAGATAATAGTATTCCCTCCCGATGGGCTGGGAATTTATAAATCTCCCAATTTCAGGGAGGCCAGGTTGTTAAAGAGCGGTTAGTTTATTTCTTCATTGGGAATAGCATTGGTAAATCAGGCCAAAGTTCGTACGCCTTAATTAAGCCATCTGTAGCATTAACAATTGTCATTACTCTCTCAGGAGAGATTTTTTCACCTTTCAGCCATTTATGAACGGCTGGTTGACTGACACCACAGATTTCGGCTAATTTTCTTTGACCACCAACTATACCAATAGCTTTCTTAATAACAAGATTCATAAAAAATCCTTCAGAACCTCAAGCTATAACTATATATAAACCAAGTTATACAAAAAATCAATAACTTTGGTTCTTTGAAAAGAAATAACCGGAGTTATATAATATTTATATGAAAACTTTTGCCGAACGTTTAAAAGCTGCTCTTAACGGTGCTGGTATGTCACAAGAGCAATTAGCCAAAATAGTGGGAGTTTCACAACCTGCTATAGCCAAACTCATATCAGGAAAAGCTAAATCATCAAGAAAAGCATTTGATCTAGCTTTAGCATTAAAAATTAATCCGATATGGCTCATACATGGGCAAGGAAGTATGCATTCATCAGTAGATGATTCCAACATTCCTCCTGAAAACGAATGGATTAAAGTATCAACATGGGATAGTAAAGATCCCTTAGACAATGATGAGGTGGAAGTACCGTTTTTAAAAGATATTGAATTTGCTTGCGGTAATGGTTGTTTTAATGAAACTGATTATAATGGATTTAAATTAAGATTTGCTAAATCTACACTTAGACGAGTTAATGCTAATAGTGATGGAAGTGGTATAATTTGCTTTCCTATTAAAGGAAATAGCATGGAGCCATTAATTCCTGATGGCGCTACCGTATCCGTCAATTGCAACGATAAAATTATTATAGATGGAAAAGTATATGCTATAAATCAAGATGGTTGGAAAAGAGTAAAGCAATTGATAAGATCGTCTCAAAATGAAGTCATTATCAGGAGTTACAATCGAAATGAGTATCCTGATGAAGTGGCACCAATAGATTCAATAGATATAATTGGCAAAGTATTTTGGGTGGCTATGCTAATTTAATTATACCTACAAATCAAAATCCTCTTCATTGAGGATTTTTTTATTTATTCTCTTAAATATCTTCAAATAAAAAAAGTTATATAACTTATATCATAAAACTATTGACAGTATATATAACTATAGTTATTATTAACTTCATCAACTCACTGCAACAGGCAAATGCCAGACAATACCATGAGTTATCTGAAACTTTGCCAGACGTTGCCAAGTAGCCAGCCTGAGACATATGAACATGAAGGCAAGTGACGACAGTTAAGCAGTACCGCTCTTTAACACTCTTTCGCTGAAAAAGCGTAACCACAAAACACCCAAACAGTCGGTTTTGGGGTGTGTAAAATAACCAAAATACAGCCATAAAGTTGAAACCAACACCAGGATACTACCAATATGGCTGTAAATTTGACTGGTTAGCCCTATCACACACCACCAAAACTTATTGTCAGGAGGTAATATGTGTAACTTTCATGGTTATGATAATGCTCGTCGTCGTAGAAATGAGCGTAGAAGAGCCAGGCAAGCAGCTTATGAATATAACAAAGCACTTAATATGGCACTGAAAGCAGCCTTAAATCGAAGTAAACCCTCTCAGCAACAAACACTAACAAACACTAAACGCCCTATCCTTTCACTAAAAAGAAAAGTGATTAATCGTGTAGAAAAAGCAATATCAATTCGTCCTACTAAAGTGTATGACACATTTAATAACTGCTGTCTTCCTATTGCAGCTTTGTATACTTCCAGACGGTTTAATAATAAACCTAAATCGTATTTCGGAATCACTGCTAATTGATAAATAACGGAAGAAGGAACGACTAAAATGACTTTTGCATTTCCGAGAATTTATAGCACAAATTATGCAACACAGAATGGAAAATTCTTTGCTCGGCGTGGCAACATATGGATACAGATTGAGCGATACCTTCCTTGTATTATTGGAACACTAAATGAACCACTTGAAGTCACGGCACATCGTTGGTTAAACGAACTTGAACAAGGAAATATTAAGGTTAAAAGGGCTATAGGGAGTACGGGAGGTATAAAAAATAGCTCGTATAAACTCACCAACGGTGAGCTTAGATGTGTCAATCCCATTGACTTAAATATCAATACCAACTGAATTCTTACCCAGTGAAAAAACCTAGACCTAACGGTTTTTTTATATTCTAACCCTAAATCAAATTTTGGAGTCACCGCTAACTGTTAAAGGTATCAAAATGATTTTGACGGTCGGTAAAAAAGCACTTCTCAGTGCAATGATTTTTCAGGCTAAATGTGATGTCAGATATTATCTAAACGGCATTTGTTTTGCCCCTGATAAAAAGCTGTATGCTGCTGACGGCTATCGAATTTTTATTGGCGAGCATGAGACTGAATCGCTATATGAAAGCGTGATAATTTCAATTAAAGGCGCAAAAGTTACTCGCTTTGACAAGGCACAAATTGATACCCGAAATGGAATTGTGACCTATCTTGATGAAGACGAGTTACGTGTTGGTGCAGCAATCTGTGAGGTTATTGACAGGAAATATCCGAACATAGAGCAAGTGATACCCAAGGAAAATAAACCTGTTTCAATCATTGGCTTCGATGCGCGTTATCTTGCAGACATACAGAAGGTAGCCAGGATTTATCAACTAAACGTAAATGATCAGAAATATTTTCTGTTTCAACAACATCTGGGTAATCGTACACCGCTAACTCAAGCAGTTCAAATTGTAAATTTCTATCGAAATTAGCTAATGAATCATTCATTACTCTACCTCTTGGTTGTTGTGAGAAACACCAAGTGTACCACTGCCGCCTGAGGTGGCTAAACATTCAGGCAATTAATCAATTTAAGGATGTGTGAATGCGGCTATGCGCTCGTGGGACAGTCAAGACTATAAATTATCTTATAATAGCTAAATATAGTTTGATTGCGTTTACCCGTCCGTGATGACTGTAATCGGACACCAAGAGGCACTTGGGCACACGTCCTAACTCATGCATAAGACCTAATTAGGTCTTTTTTTTCACCTGAAGGTAATTAAATGAATAACGATGAATTAAGAAAAATTCTTGATGAGCAGAAATTTTGGGTAGATTCGATGGGCAAGAATGGTCGTAAAGCCAATCTAAGAGGTGCCAACTTAATTAGAGCAGACCTACAGGGAGCAGACCTATGGGGAGCCAATCTACGTGGAGCAGACCTATATGAAGCCAATCTACGTGGAGCCAATCTACATGAAGCCAACCTAAGTGAAGCCAACCTACATGGAGCAAACCTACATGGAGCCAATCTAAGTGGAGCTGACTTACCCCATGATACATTCGTTATTATGGGTGAACCCTATCCAATAATGATTACAAATGGAGAAAATCTTCGTGCAGGATGTCAACATCATTCGGTAGAAAAGTGGCGACAATTTAGCAAAGAAGACATCGCAAATATGGATGGCAGAAAAGCGCTTGAGTTCTACCCTCGCTTACTGGATATACTGGATTTTTACCTGGGAAAAGGTGAGCGCCCTGACTGGTTAAACCAAACGGCACAATAAGAAGGATTAAACACGATGAGATTGGACAATCCACGCATTGTAACAGCAAAACACCCTAATATGGGTAATCTGGTTGGCGTAACTAATGGCAGTCGTGATTTGAGCGATTCAATATACTTAAGCAGTATTGATATTCGTGATGACGATGACAGAGAAGTACGCACTTTTAAGACAATCATACAGTGCTTAACAAATGAAAATGATCGTCTTAAGAAAGAGAACCGGAGACTGATGAAGATATACCGTGAAATTGACAAAAAGCGAAATAATTTTTTCTTTTATCAATTTAACTTAAATTAACGCTTATTTTAATAATTCAATCTTAAAGGAAAATATAATGAACATGAAACTCATCGAATTAGCTATTCCAGCTAACCGTAAATTTGTACTCTATTTTGGTATTAAAATGTCTATCAATGAAGACCATCACTTTATTGCAACAGATGAATGGGGAGACGTGATGTCTTTCAAAAAAAGACCCATAAAAAAAGATTTTCGCTTTGGTTGGGAAAACGATGGAACTGATGATAGCGAACTACCTGAACTCGTTGCTAAAGTTGATTTGAATGGAATCGACTGGAATAACACGCTCAAAACAGTTGAAGAGTGTCTGTTCACTTAAATACCCATCGAAAAACCTTCCGCCTAAACCCATTTTTTAATTCAATCTTCAATTAACCAGGAGCTAAAAACATGAACCAGCTTAAACAGCAGGAGCTGCGCTACGTCTTAAATAGTGACAGCTTCGCCCAAAAAGACAGCTTAAAAATTATCCCCACCGTGCTAATCATTGCGTTGGCAAGCCTCGTTTTATTGTTAGCAAGATAGGAATAACTCATGACTTTATTTGAATTAACTCAGTTGGTTAAGAAGCAAAGAAAAAGCAATGAGCTTAAGGAACATTACAAATATGAACATCAACGTGAGGTACTGGGGCAACAAAATGTTCCTGTTAGCTGGCAGGATTTTCGAGGAGATTTTACATGAAAATGCCGAGGCTAACGGATAAAAGGAGATGCCAATCAAAAGAAGACGCTATTGCCTATGCAATACAACAGATGGAGGCAATCAGGCAAGGAAAAGAACCATTGTCGCCATCGATGAAAGAAAAGCGTCTAGCAATGGAAATGTATGACAAAGAAGCAAAAGAGATTGAAAAACTAATAATTCAATCCTCGCCAAATACTTACAATCCTATATATGTTCAAAATAAAGAATACAATCCTTTCCTTGATCAAGAACTAAGAGATGGACCGTTAGGTGGAAAAATAAGAGGTGATTAGATATGGCGACCGCAACACTAATACTGGGTGAGTCAGGGACAGGAAAATCCGCTAGCCTTAGACATCTAAGCCCTGAAGAAACTTTATTAATCCAAACGTTAAAAAAACCTTTGCCGTTTAAATCAACTCAATGGCGAAATTGGGATCAAAAAGATGCCACAACCTCAATATTTGTCAGTGACTGTTGGCAATACATCATGAAAGCTATCGAAAAAAGCCTCAAGTTACGAAAAAAAAGATAGTTGTTATTGATGATTTTCAATATCTGATGGCAAATGAATTCATGCGCAGATCAGATGAAAAATCTTTCGATAAATTCACAGAAATAGGCGCTCACACATGGAATGTGATCAATGCGGCAGTAAAATCATCATCAGATGATCTAAGGATATATTTTCTCTCGCATACCGAAGAAACACCATTAGGTAAAGTCAAGATGAAAACAATTGGCAAAATGCTTGATGAAAAAATAACCGTTGAGGGCATGTTTACTATTGTACTGAAAACGGTAGTTAAGGATGGTCAATACTTATTTTCAACACAAAACAGCGGTTATGATACCGTCAAATCCCCAATGGGAATGTTTGAAACACCCGAAATTGAAAACGACATAAACGCAGTTGATACAGCGATTTGTGACTATTACAGCTTAAAAAAAACTAACATAACGGAGAAAACAGCATGAACCACAACATTATCTTTACCTACAGCTAGGAGTCAGCCTTATTAACCTATCAAGGGGGGTTCATTAATGAATCAGGCGCGTATGTGATCACAATTGCAGAGGCAAAATTAAGCAAAAGTGATAAAGGCGCTGAGTTTATTGAATTCTCAGGTGAATCGGAGGATGGCAGAAAAGTTAACTATCTAAGTATTTGTTGTAAGAAAAATGACGGCACGGTAAACCCTTTCGGTCAAAATATGGTCAATGCCATGATGGGATGCATTGGAATTCAGCGAGTAACCTCGGTTGTCCACAACAATAACCTGGTTGCGCCAGAATTCCATGGCAAAAAAGTAGGACTTGTTTTGCAAAAAGTTCTAAGAACGAAGAAAAATGGCGATGAAAGTTACAGCTTTGATATCCGTATGCCATTTGTAGCAAACACTGGACAAACGCTTTTAGAAAAAGTTGAAAACAAACCCGCACAAGCAGTTAAAAACTTGTTGCGCACTATAAAAGATAGAGACGAGCGTAGACCAACTCATACGCCAGTAAATAATGAGTTTAATCTTTTTTAGACAAGGAGTTCCTACCATGTGGGTTTTAATCCTATCCATGTACGCCAGCCCTTACGCGTCAAATGACTTTGCAAGTGTTCATACTCAGGAATTTGACACTGAGAATATGTGCCAATTCGCCGCTAAACAGTTTGAGCGTGAATTTGAAACTTTCAAGGATATCAACGCAAAAGCAATTTGCATTAAGAAATAATCCAATGTTAAAAGGTTCAATCATGAAACTTAACATCATTAATTTACTAATCACAACATTTTTGTTTATCGGTGCAGCGTTTGCCTTTGAACTCATTGTTGGACATCTCGCGCACGCCGATGCCGTCATTGACCCGCAAATCAGGTTTAAACGTGGTGAATTAGGCAATATTCATTTAGGCGGACAAGAGCTACTGGTTATTGGTGTCATGCTGGTGCCAGCACTTATGATCATTTTGGGAGTATTTATCGATACTATGAAGAAGTAGTTGCAAAACAAGAAATCATTACCCACCCTAATCTATTCCACTTAATTAATACCCGTTCATCAATTTTAATATTGAAGGATAACTATATGCGAAATTTAACAAATGAACATTACCCTATCATTGCTGGCGTAGAAATCACGACAGACTCAGATGGTCGTTTCAACCTAAATGCGTTACATAAAGCCAGTGGCGGCAAGATGCTAAACGCCCTAAAACATGGCTTGAGACAAAACAAGCCAAAGAGTTAATTGAAGAGCTAAGGCAGAATTCCGCCTTAGGTCAAGAAGTAATCAAAGTTCAAAAAGGCGGCATAAATCCAGGCACTTTTGCTCATGAGCTGTTAGCCATTGAGTATGCTGGCTGGATTTCGCCAAAATTCAGATTGATGGTTAATCAAACCTTCCTGGATTACAAAACAGGAAGATTAGCTCCTGTCACCCCAACAACAGACTGGTTAGATAATCCTGCACAATTACGAAAAATGCTGATTAGCTATACCGAGCAAGTGGAAAAAATAAGCAGTGAGCGTGATGAAGCTATTAGAACAAAATCACAAATCAGCCGCACTCGTGAAGCTTCTGCAATGGGTAAACTCAGCGTTGCTACCCGTAAAAATCGGGAACTGACAGAACGATTGGGAGAAAGTGTTAAACATGCCACCATCACAGCTGTAAAGAATGCCACAGGGAAAGAATACAAATTTGCCCCACTTCGCAGATGGTGCCGTGAGAACCAGATGGAAGCAACCGAAGTGCCTGATATTCGTTATGGTCAGGTTAAGTCATGGCCTGCTGAATCATGGCTACAGGTATACGGTATCAATCTGAAATCGTTATTTGCTAATAGCCAACGTACTCACTAGAGATTGACCACTATTTGGTATTTCTGAATCACTCAAAAAAAGACCAGCGCAAGGCTGGCAATATTAGGGAAATGATGTGGTTACGAACACACAACGGTATGAATATATCATAATTAACTGAAATTGATTAAATTTTAATCAGAATGGTAATCATTTGATTGGTAATGGGAGTAACTGTATGAATAACATCCATGAATACCGAACAACGTTACATCATGTAAAAGCAGGGATGCAGGCTATTTATCATGGTGAAAGGATGAAAATCATTAGATTGAAGGAAAAAAAATTAACAAACAAAGGATTGATATATCAATTTGATACCGATGAAGAAAGTAAAACATTAACCGGAAATGGCGGTAATAAAATCACTGTCTTAGAAAAAATAGACGACTTGCATAAAAGTAAAAGCTGGTATGTTTAGGAGATGAAGTGAAGTATGACCTGATACTCGCAGACCCACCCTGGCAATACCAAAACAAAGCATCAAACGGCGCAGCACACAATCACTACAACACCACTGACTTTTACTCCCTCACCCGACTACCGATAGAAACCATCGTCAATGATAACTCCGTACTCTGCATGTGGTACACGGGGAACTTTGCGCTGGAAGCTATCCGATTAGCCGAAGCATGGGGATTTAAGGTCAAAACCATGAAGGGATTTACCTGGGTCAAGTTGAATAAGTTAGCCAAAGAGCGGATTTCTAAAGCTATCAAGAAAGCTGCGCTATCTTATGCTGATGATTTTCTGACATTACTCAATGCTGAAACACGCATGAATGGCGGTAACTACACCCGCAGTAATTCAGAAGACTGTTTAATTGCCATCAAGGGGAAAGGACTAGAACGCAAGGACGCATCCATCAAACAAGTTATCTACGCCTGTCTCGGTGAGCATAGCCAAAAACATAAAGAAGTCCATTACCGATTAGAGAAGCTCTACGGTGATGTGAAACGTATTGAACTTTTCGCTCGTGACAAAGTGCAGGGCTGGGATCTATGGGGCAATGAAGCGCCTGAGAATAGTGTGAATTTTTGAATGTAATTAAGTGCTCTCTTTTTATGAAAATACGCACGAGGAAACAACTATGCAAATGTTAACTTTGGAAGAATGGGCTAGTGAACGATATAGAAGTCACCATCCAAAACTAAATACATTACAACGTTATGCGCGTAATGGTCATTTTTATCCACCAGCACGAAAAGAAGGAGGCATTTGGCGTGTAAGGGAAGATGCAGAATTGGTTGGAGATTTAACAAAACCATTTATTGATAAAAATGATAACCCTACCTTACAAAGGATTTTAAATGATGGCTGCTAGACCTCGTAAAAATAATGTTAGTATTCCAAATTTGTATCCATTATACAGTCGTAAATCGAACAAGATTTATTGGCGTTACCGTCATCCAATAACAGGAAAGTATCATGCACTTGGTAGTAATGAAGCTGAAGCAAAACAAATTGCTATTGAAGCGAATAATCGGTTTGCTGATCAACGTAACCGACAGATCTTAGCTATTAGTGACCGAATTGCGCGTATTAAAGGAAAAGAGATTACGGTTAACACCTGGTTAGAAAAATATTGGAAAATTCAAGAAGAACGTTTAAAAGAAGGTGATATAAAGCTAAACACCTACAAACAAAAAAGAAAACCCATTGAATTAATGCAAAAAGCATTATCGATAAAACCACTAACGTTAGTCGATGCCAGAGATATCGCTCAGATATTAGATAAATATAAAATAAATGGTCAACATCGAATGGCTCAAGTTATTCGTTCTGTTTTAATTGATGTATTCAAGGAAGCACAACATGCAGGAGAAGTTCCTCCTGGTTATAATCCTGCGTTAGCAACAAAACAACCTAGAAGAAAAATAACCAGACAACGGCTTAATTTGGATGAATGGAAAAAAATTTTTAAAATTGCTGACACGACTCATCGTTACATGGGAAACGCAATGTTACTAGCATTGGTTACTGGTCAACGTTTGAGTGATATTTCTAAAATGAAATTCAGCGATATTTGGGATAATGATTTGCACGTCATTCAGGAAAAAACCAACGCGAAATTGGCAATACCACTTTCTCTAAGATGTGAGGCAATAAATATATCCCTAAGAGAAGTAATAGAGCGTTGCCGTGATAATGTAGTTAGTCCATACCTAATTCATTATTTTTATACAACGTCACAAGCCAAACGTGGCGAAAAAGTAAAACCCAACACTCTAACCACTAATTTTAAAAAAGCAAGAAATAAAACTGATATTGATTGGGGAGAAGGAACACCCGCAACATTTCATGAGCAACGTTCATTATCAGAGCGCCTTTACAGAGAACAAGGGATCAACACCAAAGATTTACTAGGCCACAAAAGTCAATTACTAACTGATAAATACCATGATGATCGAGGTAAAGAATGGATAAAAGTTATTATTTAATTGAATATTTTTTAGCTAGTTTTGATAAATTATTTTGATAAAGTTTTGATAACCGTTACAAAGTGAATAATAAAAAACGGAAACCATTAAGCTCCCGTTATCAATCAAGTAAAACAGACAATTACATATGGCTGATGATCGCATCGCCAAACTCACTGCATTTCAATAGCTTAGAACCAGGCATTAAGCGCTCAAAATCATAAGTCACGGTTTTGGCGGCAATCGCCCCTTGCATGCCTTTAATGATTAAGTCGGCCGCTTCTGTCCAGCCCATGTGGCATAACATCATCTCAGCAGAAAGGATTATAGAGCCTGGATTCACTTTGTCTAGACCTGCATATTTCGGTGCTGTGCCATGGGTTGCTTCAAATAGTGCACAACTATCGCCTATATTCGCGCCAGGGGCGATACCAATACCGCCAACTTGAGCCGCTAAGGCATCCGAAATATAATCGCCATTAAGGTTCATACAAGCAATAACGTCATATTCAGCTGGGCGCAACAAAATTTGCTGTAAAAACGCATCAGCAATTACGTCCTTGATAATAATATCTTTACCTGTCTCTGGATGTTTAATTTTCATCCATGGGCCACCATCCAGTAATTCAGCACCGAATTCATCTTGTGCTAACTGGAATCCCCAATCTTTAAAAGCACCTTCAGTGAATTTCATTATGTTACCTTTATGCACTAAAGTGACCGATTGACGATTATTTTGCATAGCATACTCAATTGCTGCTCGCACTAGCCGCTTAGTCCCTTCTTCTGAACAAGGCTTTATACCGATACCACAGTTGGTTGGGAAACGAATTTTATTTACCTCCATCTCATCTTGCAGAAATTTAATCACTTTATCTGCTTCAGAGCTGCCCGCTTTCCATTCAATCCCAGCATAAATATCTTCAGAATTTTCGCGAAAAATAACCATATCCGTCAATTCTGGCTGTTTTACTGGGCTAGGGGTACCTTGATAATAACGCACAGGCCGTAAACAAATATAGAGATCAAGTTGTTGACGTAAAGCAACATTTAAAGAACGGATCCCGCCGCCCACAGGTGTAGTTAGTGGCCCTTTAATAGAAACATGATATTGCTGGATCAAATCGAGTGTTTCAGCCGGTAACCATACATCTGTGCCATAAATTTGGGTTGATTTTTCGCCGGTATAAATCTCCATCCAAGAAATCTTTTTGTCACCTTGATAGGCTTTTTTTACTGCAGCATCAACCACTTTTAACATCACAGGGGTAATATTAGCACCAATGCCATCCCCTTCAATATAAGGAATTATTGGATTATTAGGGACATTGAGCTTACCTGCTGCCAATGTAATTTTTTCACCCTGTTGAGGAACTATTACTTTGCTTTCCATCAATCTTTCCTTTTCGTTATCTTAGCGCAATACCTATTAACTTTTGGTAAGAATATTGCATGGTACTTGAATACTTTTTCTACGCCAATGCCTGTTAATTTAAGGTATAATAGGGATCTCATTTTTTATTACTCATGGCTATGACAAATTTGCATCATAAAAAGTCCAAATCGAAACAACACCATGACAAAAATAGCGTAAATTTTTGTCAAACATACGATTAATTTACGCAGAATAATACTATTTAATAAACCGTTCGATGTATTGTCACAATTTACTGACCAAATTGGTCGCCAGACATTAAAAAATTACATTTCTGTTACCAATGTTTATGCCGCAGGACGTTTAGATCGTGATAGCGAGGGTTTATTAATACTCACTAATGATGGAAAATTACAAGCGAAATTGACCCAGCCAAACAATAAAACAAAAAAAATTTACTATGTGCAAGTAGAAGGTATACCGGAACAAGCAGCATTACAAAAATTTTGTCGTGGCTTGCTATTAAAAGACGGTATGACCAAGCCGGCAAAAGCTGAACTTGTTGCTGAGCCCGACTGGCTTTGGCCGCGTCACCCTCCTATACGTATCAGAAAAAACATCCCAACCTGTTGGCTAAGGATCACCTTATCAGAAGGCCGCAATCGACAAATACGTCGTATGACCGCCAACATAGGATTTCCAACCTTAAGATTGATTCGCTATAGTATTGCCAATTTTCAATTAGATAACTTACAACATGGTGAATGGAAGGAGATTGATCTTGTTTAAACCGCACGTAACCGTTGCTAATGTCGTTCACGTTAATGGTAAGTTTTTAGTTGTAGAAGAAATTATTAATAATAAATCAGTCTGGAATCAACCAGCTGGACATCTAGAAGCCGACGAAACTATTTTGGCTGCCGCTAGCCGTGAGCTGTATGAAGAAACCGGTATTAATGCATTTCCCCAGCAATTAATAAAAATCCATCAATGGATAGCGCCTGATGGCTGTGCTTTCTTGCGGTTTCTTTTTTTAATTGAACTGGATGAGATGCCTAAAACCGCTCCACAAGATAATGATATCCATCAATGTTTATGGCTTACTGCCGATGAAATATTATCTAGTCGGTGCCTTCGTTCACCTTTAGTGGCAGAAAGCATACGCTGTTTTATGACCCGAAAATTTTTCCCATTAACATTAATCGACGCTCATCAATTTCATGCTGGCTAATAGCGATTAATTCAATGCTACTATGGTGCAACTTGCCACAGCATGTTAAAATATTTGTTTTTATGTTTGCCCGCAGTGAGATTTATTCATGTCAGATAACCAGTTGAAAAAAGTCATCGTTGGAATGTCCGGTGGCGTAGATTCATCCGTAGCCGCTTACCTATTAAAACAACAAGGTTATCAGGTTGCTGGTCTATTTATGAAAAACTGGGAAGAAGACGATAATGAAGAGTATTGCGCAGCGGCTACCGATCTTGCCGACGCACAATCCGTATGCGATAAACTCGATATAGAGCTTCATACTGTTAATTTTGCCGCCGAATATTGGGACAATGTTTTTGCCCATTTTCTTGCTGAGTATAAAGCTGGCCGCACTCCAAACCCCGATATTCTGTGTAATAAAGAAATTAAATTTAAAGCATTTCTAGAATTCGCGGCGCAAGATCTGGCGGCAGACTATATAGCCTCCGGCCACTATGCTCGACGTAAAACCGTTGATGGGTGCCATCAATTATTGCGTGGCTTGGATAATAACAAAGATCAGAGCTATTTTCTTTATGCTTTGGATCAATCGCAATTGGCACAAAGTCTTTTCCCAATCGGTGAGCTGGAAAAATCAACCGTTCGCCGTATCGCTGAAGAACTTGGTTTAATTACGGCTAAAAAGAAAGACTCAACAGGAATTTGTTTTATTGGTGAACGTAAATTTCGCGACTTCCTCGCTCGCTACCTGCCGGCTAAACCAGGTGCAATTATAACAGTTGACGGTAAAACTTTAGGCCAACATTCAGGCTTAATGTATCATACGTTAGGTCAACGTAAGGGATTAGGTATCGGTGGTGTAAAAGAAGCTAACGACGATCCCTGGTACGTTGTCGATAAAGATATTAAAAATAATCGCCTCATTGTTGCCCAAGGCCATAACCATCCACGTTTGATGTCGACAGGACTTATCGTCCAACAAATCCATTGGATTAACCCACCAGCATTAAACGAAACCAAGCAATGCACAGTTAAAACGCGTTATCGGCAACCCGATATCCCCTGTACAATTGAGCAGTTTAGTGACAATAAAATTGCCGTGCAATTTGATTATCCTATTGCTGCCGTTACACCCGGTCAATCCGCAGTCTTTTATCATGGTGAAATTTGTTTAGGCGGTGGCGTTATTGAAACACGTATTCAGGAGTCAATGTGAGCAAAAATTTTTATAATATTACACTTGCTTTTGCCGGTATCTGCCAAGCATGTCATTTGGTTCACCAAATAGCTCATAATGGCAAAATTGACGATAATGCAATAGAAGTTATGATTAATAGCACGTTAAATATTAATCCAACTTCCACATTAGATGTTTATGGCAATAGCGAGACAAATCTTCGCATTGGTTTAAATACTTTAATTGCTATACTTACCGCCTCAAATAATACCCTTTACTCAAATTTAACTCGCTACTTATTAAGTCTTATCGGATTAGAGCGTCGACTAAGAAAAAATCCATCGGCAAGTAATGAACTAAAACGACGTATTGAACTACTTCAACACCAAAAAAATTATTTTGAGCCTATGTCCAGTGGTATTTTTAACGCGCTGGCGGGTATTTATGTGGATGTGATTAGCCCTATTGGCCCTCGTATTCAGGTAACGGGTGCTCCTGATATCCTTCAAAATAGTTCGGTACAAGCTAAAGTGCGTGCATTACTTTTTACGGGTATTCGTAGCGCCGTTCTATGGCAACAAATCGGTGGCAGCCGCCTACAATTAATGTTTTCGCGACAAAGTTTGATCACTCAAGCAAAAGAAATTCTTGCTCATTGTTAA
The DNA here is from genome assembly GCF_020268605.1 of Arsenophonus apicola. Classification (NCBI taxonomy): domain Bacteria; kingdom Pseudomonadati; phylum Pseudomonadota; class Gammaproteobacteria; order Enterobacterales; family Morganellaceae; genus Arsenophonus; species Arsenophonus apicola. The sequence continues at coordinate 1,340,654 of NZ_CP084222.1, read as the reverse complement.
TAAATTTGGGAGTCACTAGCAATGGAATTATCTTCACTGACTGCTGTATCGCCAATTGATGGCCGCTACAGTGATAAAGTCAGTCTATTACGTCCAATTTTCAGTGAATTTGGTTTACTGAAATATCGTATTCAAGTAGAGGTATGCTGGCTACAAAAATTAGCTGCATGTGCTGACATTCAAGAAGTCCCCACTTTTAGTGCCGAAGCAAAGGCTTATCTTGAGCTAATTGTTACTAACTTCAATGAAAATGATGCCATTCAGATCAAACAAATTGAACAAACAACGAATCATGATGTAAAAGCGGTTGAGTATTTCCTAAAACAAAAAATGGCCGCCATGCCTGAACTAGAAAAAGTGGCAGAATTTATTCATTTTGCCTGTACCTCTGAAGATATTAATAATCTATCCCATGCGCTAATGCTAAAAACTGCCCGTGACCAAGTAGTTCTTCCACAATGGCGAAAAATCATTAATAATCTAAAAGAGATGGCTCATCTTTATCGCGCTTTGCCGCTACTATCAAGAACCCATGGCCAACCTGCGACACCGACTACGATAGGTAAAGAGTTTGCCAATGTTGCTTATCGTATGCAGCGGCAATATCAGCAACTTGAGCAAATCGAAATTTTAGGCAAAATTAATGGCGCGGTGGGTAATTATAACGCCCATTTATCAGCTTATCCTGACATAAACTGGCATTTGTTCAGTGAAGAGTTTGTCACTTCGTTAGGTATAAAATGGAATCCGTTCACAACCCAAATTGAACCGCACGACTATATAGCTGAACTATTTAATTGTATTGCTCGTTTCAATACCATTTTGATCGATTTTAATCGGGATATCTGGGGTTATATTGCCCTTAACCATTTCAAACAAAAAACCGTTGCCGGTGAAATTGGTTCATCAACCATGCCACATAAAGTTAATCCGATTGATTTTGAAAATTCCGAAGGTAATCTCGGACTAGCAAATGCCTTATTAAATCATCTGGCAAACAAATTACCCATTTCACGTTGGCAACGTGATCTAACAGATTCAACGGTATTACGTAATTTAGGGGTCGGCATTGGTTATGCTTTAGTCGCTTATCAAGCGACATTGAAAGGCTTAAGCAAGCTAGAAGTTAATGAGCAAAATTTACAAACTGAATTAGACGCAAACTGGGAAGTGCTGGCTGAAGCTATTCAAACTGTTATGCGCCGCTATGGAATTGAAAAACCTTATGAAAAACTAAAAGCGTTAACCCGCGGCAAGCGAGCTACAGCAGATGACATCAAAGCATTTATTGATGACTTAGATTTACCTCAAACAGAAAAAGATCGATTAAAAACAATGACTCCGGCCAACTATATTGGTTACTCAATTAATCTGGTGGACTATTTAAAATAACGTTAATCGGTGAGCAATATTGATTGCTCACCCTACTTTTACATTTAGTCAGTCAATCAAACCATATAATTATTTTCTTTTCATTCAGTAATATCTTGCCGTCATCCAGCTATCCTTCTAACATAGGATTTATTACTACTTTTTCTAGTAGAGCTATTGAGAAATTGAGGTTGTTATGCGGATATTAATTGTAGAAGATAATGCGCTTTTACGTCACCATCTAACTGTCCAGTTAAAAGAGACCGGTCACCAAGTAGATGCAGCAGCAGATGCTAAAGAAGCCGATTATTTTTTGCAAGAGAGTAACCCCGATATTGCAATTGTTGACTTAGGATTACCGGGTGAAGATGGATTAAGTATGATCAGGCGTTGGCGGCAAGACAATATTAAATTGCCTATTTTAATATTAACCGCTCGTGAACGCTGGCAAGAAAAAGTGGTTGCCTTAAATAGTGGCGCCGATGATTATGTTACCAAACCTTTTCACCTGGAGGAGATCTTAGCAAGAATTCAAGCATTAATGCGTCGTAACAGTGGACTTGCTTCGCAAATACTTCAACTGAGTGATTTTATTATTGATATGTCGCGTAAAGAATTCACTATTAAAGATAAAAATATCAAACTTACTGCATTTGAATATAAGATTTTAGAAACTTTAATGCGCAATAACAGTAAGGTGGTGAGTAAAGAGTCACTAATGCGCCAGCTCTATCCAGATGCAGAATTGCGTGAAAGTCATACTATCGATGTTTTAATGGGACGATTACGAAAAAAGATTATGCAAGTGTGGCCTAATGATGTCATTGTGACCGTTCGTGGGCAAGGTTATCGGTTTGACGCAGAACAGCCTGATGATGCTATTTAATTTTATAAAACGCAAAAAACCTCTTTCGTTGCGAACTCGTTTTTTACTTGCGACTTCAGGGATAATATTAGCATTAACACTCTCCTATGGTGCTGTTGCTATCGTTGGCTATTTAGTTAGTTTTGATAAAACAACCTATACCTTACTACGAAGTCAAAGTAATCTATTTTATAGCCTGGCTCAATGGCGTAATAATAAGTTAGATATTCATGTTCCAACTGACTTCACCTTAAATACCTCGGCTTTTATTTTAATTTATAATCAACAGGGTGAAATTCTGTGGCGACAACACTATATTCCCGCCATTGAAAAAGCCATTGAAAAAGAGTGGCTAAAAAAGGATGGGCTGTATGAATTAGACACCGATTTAAATACCACTCGTGAATTAATGAAAGTTTCACCTAACGGCAGTAAACCGGCTAAAAACGTTACTGATATTGAGGATCGCTCTTTAATTCACTCAGTTTCTGTCAACCATTATCAGGCAACCGAAAATCTACCGCAACTTACTATTGTAGTCATAGATACCTTACCTTTAGATCTACAGAAAACTGGATTAGTTTGGGAATGGTTTGGCTATGTTATATTAACCAATTTTATTCTGGTCATTCCGCTACTTTGGCTAGTGACTTCCTGGAGTTTATACCCGATAAAATCATTAAGCTCACAAATAAGCGGCATCGAAAAAGGCGAGCGGGAGGCACTGGATGAAAATCCGCCATTAGAGCTCAGCGGATTAGTGCGTAACTTGAATAATTTACTCGTAAACGAACAAAAGCGCTATACCAAATATCGTACTACACTGGCTGATCTGAGCCATAGCCTAAAAACTCCGTTAGCGGTATTACAATCAACCCTCCGTTCTGTGCGCTCAAGCAAACAAATGACCATTGAACAAGCTGAACCTATCATGCTGGAACAAATTGGCCGAATTTCACAACAAATCGGCTACTATTTGCATCGTGCAAGTATACATAGTGAGGATCATTTCGCGATCCGAGAGATTTCTTCTGTTTCCGCCTTATTAGACAATCTATGTAGTGCTTTAACAAAAGTATATCAACAAAAAGGCGTCAATTTGACCCTCGATGTCTCACCTGAAATGACTTGGCTAGGTCAACCGATAGATTTTATGGAAATTATGGGTAATATTATTGAAAACGCCTGCAAATATTGTCTTGAATTTGTCGAAGTTAGCGCTAGTAGCACTGAAAATTCATTAATTATTATCGTAGATGATGACGGTCCTGGTGTTGCTGAAGATAAAAGTGATTTGATTTTTTTACGAGGTCAACGAATCGATACTCTACGACCAGGACAAGGTTTGGGACTCTCTATTGCGGCTGAAATAATTGAACAATATGATGGAGATATTGCTATTACTCATAATCCATTAGGTGGAGCGCGAGTGATTGTCACTTTTAGACAACAACTCCCGGTGACAGATAGCTAATATCACTAAATAGCAACGCCATTTGCTTACCTTTTAGCTAACAAATTAAATAAATATGCAGAATAAAATGATTGACTATCAACTTAATATCAATTGGCCAGATTTTATCAAAAATTATTGGCAAAAGCGGCCGTTATTAATAAAACAAGGATTTACTGATTTTATTGATCCTATTTCAGCTGATGAGTTAGCAGGATTAGCTATGGAAGATGAAGTGGATAGCCGATTAGTTAGCTTTCAAGCTGGAAGTTGGAATGTTACTCACGGCCCTTTTGATAACTATGATCAATTGGCCGAAACTGGATGGTCACTACTAGTACAAGCCGTTAATCATTGGCATTATCCAGCATCGGCCCTAATAGCCCCCTTTCGTGTTTTATCTGATTGGCGAATTGATGATTTAATGGTTTCTTATTCTGTTCCAGCAGGTGGGGTTGGCCCCCATATTGATCAATATGATGTTTTCATCATTCAAGGTCTTGGCCGTCGTCATTGGCGAGTAGGTGAAAAGATCACACTAAAACAACATTGTCCACATCCAGATCTACTCCAGGTTGAACCTTTTGCTGCCATTATTGACGAACAACTTGAGCCAGGTGATATTCTTTATATACCGCCAGGCTTTCCCCATGAAGGTTATTCCATAGAGACTTCACTTAATTACTCCGTTGGGTTTAGATCACCGTCTAGCCGTGAATTATTTAGTAGTTTTGCCGATTATCTTATCGCTAATGACTTAGGTAATTATCATTATCGTGATCCAGATATAGCAACACGTGACCATCCTGCTATGATATTGCCCACTGAATTAACGGAAATCCAACATATAATGCAACAAATGCTTGCTCAACCACAAATTTTTACTCATTGGTTTGGCACATTTATTTCTCAGTCACGTCATGAGTTAGATATTGCACCGCCCGATCCATCCTATACCCTTGAGCAAGTTATTCAGCTTCTGCGCCAAGGAAATACGCTATACAAACTTAATGGCTTACGTACGTTATGTGTAGCAGATCAATACTTTGTTAATGGTGAACAATTAAAATTTTTTAAACCACCTATCACAGCCATCAATATATTGTTTGAAAAACCACAGATCCAAGCTGATATGTTAGATAACGCTTTGAATAACAATTGTTTTATGCAATTATTAACCAAACTAATTAATGATGGATATTGGTATTTTAACGATTAAAATTGTTTAACCTGTATATCATAAAACATGATTAGCTTGACTGGTTGATAATTCATTGGCAGGTTAATCATTATTCGTTTACAGCCACTTGGTCTGATTTAGCATATTGTGCCGTTAAAGTGACAATGCGAAGAATGACTTCAACTGCCTGCTGCATACCCTCTAAAGAAATAAATTCATATTTACTATCAAAATTATATCCACCAGTAAAAATATTTGGACAAGGGATACCATAATTGGCTAACAGTGCGCCATGGGTAATATCTCGAATTGGTTGTACAATAGGTTTAATATTACAGTCAATCATCGCTTGTTTAGCAATATCAATGACATGTGGATACTGGCAAACAACTTTATTCATATTGTAACAAATATCATCGACCGTCAATTCAATGTAACAGTCAGGATGCAAATCTTTTCCCAGTTCTTCTGCAATATGGAACATAGCTCGTTTGCGTTTGGCAAAGCTTTGCTCATCAAAATCACAAATAATATAATTCATTTCAGTTTTTTCTACTGTGCCTTTAATACCATTTAGATGATAAAAACCTTGATCCATTATGGTTGACTTTGCTATTTCTTGGCTTGGGATCTGATTATGAATACGGGTAGCCAATGTCAAAGCATCTACCATACCCTCTTTAGAACTCTCTTTAAGTGTCCCTTTACCGATAATTTTTATCCTCACATTAGCAATATTAAAATTTTCATATTCAAGCCCGCCAATCCCCCTGCCAATCAAATTATATGCCCACTGTACCTTAAATTTTTTTAAATCGATGTTATGCGCACCACGACCTATTTTGGCATCGGGTGTAAACACTATATAAATATCACCATGAGGAATATTTTGCTGTTCTAGATGGCTTATCGCCGTCATAATTTCAGCAATACCCGCTTTATTTTCTGCCCCTAATAAAGTTTTACCATCAGTAGTAATTATCGTTTTACCTATCATTTCATGCAGAATGGGAAACGTCACGGGTGATAATACCGAATTACCAATACCTAATGCGATATCACCACCACGATAATTTTCAATGAGTTGCGGCTTAACATTTTTACCGACAAAATCAGGTGAAGTATCGAGATGGGAAATAAAACCAATAGCAGGAATAGAACGTTCAATATTGGCGGGTAGCTTCGCCATTACACAACCGTTTTCTAGCAGCTCGCTAGTAGAAATTCCTAACTCTGATAGTTCGCTCAATAATAACTGCGCTAATTTTACTTGGCCAGAACTGCTAGGCTTAGATTTTGTATAAGTCTTTGACTGACTGTTAATCGCAATATATTCCCAAAAACGCTCTAAAAGCCTATCCATTTCTCCTCCCTCAATGAATTGTTAGCGCATTATGCGGAAGGAATTAATGACAATTATTGCGTCAAATCAGCTTTAGCAGCATATATTAATAAAACACACTAATACTTAATCATAGTTTGAACTCTGCAACTAAACCGTCAATATACTTTTCAACAATTTTTGTTGCCGCGCCATAATGTTTTTCATCAAACTGGCTTTCGATCTGACTGGGCTCAAGATTTAATTCAACAGTATGTGCACCAGCAAGTTTAGCTTCATGGACAAATCCAGCAGCAGGATAAACATGGCCCGAGGTACCAATGGCGATAAAAATATCCGCTGATGATAGAGCTTGATAAATCACCTCCATGCCTAGTGGCATTTCACCAAACCAGACAATATGGGGACGCAAAGGTTGCGGAAATTGGCAACAGTGACAACGATCATCGGTGGTTAAATCACCTTTCCATTCAATAATCTGACCTGTTTGGCAACAACGAGCTTTTAATAATTCACCATGCATGTGAATAATGCGTCTATTACCTGCTTTTTCATGCAAGTTATCAATATTTTGCGTAACTAATAAAAAATTATCACCCAGAAGATGTTCTAATTTGGCTAACGCATAATGGGCGGCATTGGGTTTTATATCCGGTTGCTGTAATTGATAACGACGCTGATTATAAAAACGTTGTACTAATTCTGGATCTCTAACAAAACCTTCAGGTGTTGCGACATCTTCAACTCGATGCTCTTCCCATAAACCATCTGTAGCTCGAAAAGTACGAATGCCAGACTCAGCAGAAATACCGGCGCCGGTTAAAATGACAATTTTTTTTCTTTTCATCTTATCAATCAACTGTTTATCACGGTAAAAAAGACAACAACGAAATCTTTGTCGATGTAAGTTTTTCTTTTTACGTAACTTTCTAAGCCGACAATGAAACCGCATCATAGACAGTATCCTTTTTCATGCTATACGACCCATTACTTTCAATCAAACAATCGCCTCTTTTAGATAATGCCAGCAAAAACCACAACGGTTATTGCCCACTCAAAATACGCGCCGGATCTATTTTTGTTGCCCGTTTAGCTGGATACCAACTAGCGAGTAAACTTAAAATTAATGTTGTTAACATGACATAAAATACATCGGTAATATGCAGCTCAGAGGGTAAAAAATCGATAAAATAAACATCACCGGACAAAATAGGATGACCAACAATATTTTCTATACATTTAATAATAGTCGTTAAATTTAGTGATATAAAAACCCCAACTAACATACCAATAAAACAACCAACCATTCCCGTTATTAATCCATACCATAAAAAAATCGCACGAATAAAACTATCTTTAGCACCAAGTGTTCTTAATATCGCAATATCACTGCTTTTGTCTTTTACCGCCATGACCAGCGTAGATACAATATTAAAACAGGCAACACCAATGACCAATATCATGGCAAGATACATGATGCCTCTTACCATTTGAATATCGCTATACATGTAACCATAATCGGCTATCCAACTTTTAATAGTGACATAATGGCCAGTATTTATGCCTGCATCATAAACAACTTTATTGGCAGCAAAAACATCCGTTACACGGATCTGAAAACCAGTAATACCATCACCATAGGCTAAATATTGCTGGGCATCTTGCAATGGTACGATTGCCAATTGATGATCTAACATGCCATTTAATTTGAATACACCAATAACTGTGACACTAATTCGATTCGGTTGCTGAATACGTAATTTATCATCATGATTAGGGATCATGATGGTAATATGATCGCCGGGCGAAACTTTTAATGTTTCTGCGACACCTTGACCTAAAATAATTTCGTTATTGCCTGGTTTTAATTTTTGCCATGCATCATTCAATATAAAATTAGGTAATGAACTGACAGTTTGCTCTGACGATAAATCAACACCGGCTACTTGAATTGCTTTCAACGCACTTCCTTTTTCAAGTAATCCGGTAAAATTAATATACGGTGATACACCAACCACTCCGGAAGTTTGTCGCACCTTAGCTAAATCAGCTTGCCAATTTAAATAAGGTTGATTGACTGCCGCAATCTGGCCATGAGGGACAACTGAAAGTATGCGATTTTTTAATTCACGTTCAAAGCCATTCATCGCACTTAAACCAATAATTAACACAGCAACGCCGAGCACAATACCCAGTGTAGAGATAATTGATATCAATGAAACCAAGCCAGCCCTTTTTTTACCTCGACTAAAGCGAAGTGCAATTTTTAACGCACCGGGCAATTCCGCCATGATTATTGCACTCCCTTTAAGGTCCGCTCATCCTGTAAATAACCATCCCGCATTTCCAACTGACGCGTTAAACGGCCAGCGAGCCGCAAATCATGGGTTACTACTAAAAATGCCGTTCCCTTTTGCTGATTAAGTTCCAATAATAGATCAAAAATGACATCTGCATTGTGTAAATCTAAATTACCTGTTGGTTCATCGGCTAATACTAAAGCGGGTTCGTTAACGATTGCCCGGGCAATTGCAACTCGTTGACGCTCACCGCCAGATAATTCAGCCGGACGATGATTTACTCGATGCGATAAACCTACTGCGGCTAGCATTTCATCGGCTTTTTGTTGCGCTTTTATCCGTGTCATTCCGCCAATTAATAATGGCATCATCACATTTTCCAACGCGGTAAAATCCGGTAATAGATGATGAAATTGATAAATAAATCCTAACTCTTGATTACGCAGTTCTGCTCTGTCACTGGTAGAAAGCGAACTAATTTTTTTACCATTAAAAATGACCTCCCCACTGGTTGGCGTATCTAACCCACCCAATAAATGAAGTAGCGTACTCTTGCCAGAACCTGAGCTACCCAGAATTGCCATCATTTCACTCTTGTTGATAGAAAATGAGATATTTTTAAGCACGTTAGTCGAAATTTTGCCATCTTGATAACTTTTACAGAGGTCTTGGCAAACTAGTAGCGGAGAATTATTCATAACGTAAAGCCTCTGCAGGTTGTACGGTGGCTGCACGCCAAGCTGGATAAAGGGTAGCCAATAATGAGATAGCAATTGAAGATAAAGCAATGAATATAATACGGCCAGGATCAATAGATATCGGCAATTCGATACCCTTAGCTAATAAACCTAACATTGGCATTATTATATTAAGCTGGCTTGCGATAAATAGACCTAATAATGTGCCAATGAGGGTACCAATGATCCCAGCTCCAGCTCCCTGTAGCATAAAAATAGCCATAATTTGGCCTCGCTTTAAACCTAATGTCTGTAAAATAGCCACTTCAGACTGTTTTTCCATGACTAATAATGAAAGTGAAGTAACAATATTAAACGCTGCCACGGCAATAATGAGACTCAATAATAAGCCCATCATATTTTTTTCCATTCTAACCGCCTGAAAAAACTCTCCTTTTCGTTCTCGCCAATCCTTCCATTTTATACCTGTCGGTAACGTTTGTTGACTCAAGCTATCAACAGTTAAAGGTGAATCAAGATAAAGACGCCAACCCGTAATATGACCGATCGGATAACGCATTAATCGTGCCGCATCCTGCTGATTAACCAATAATTCACTATTATCGGCTTCACCTTGGGTAGCAAAAACGCCAGCTACCGTGAATAAACGCTGACTGGGTATTCTGCCCATTGGTGTAAGTTGACTAACTCCAGGCACAATTAATCTCAATTGATCTCCTCGCTTTACCTCCAGTTGTTCAGCCAATTTTATGCCTAAAATAACATGATAACTGCCGGCGGTTAAAACTGTCGGATCAACCTCTTGCAGATGTTTTAACAAAGGCTCGCTCGACGCTTCATCAACGCCGATCATAACCGCAACTCCCACATTTTGCCTGCTCTGTAATACCACATCACTTTCAACAATGGGGGCTATGCGATTAATTCCCTGTAAATAGGTTACATTTTTTGCTGGATATTGATTGGGATTGAGATTACCTTTAGGTGTCGTTAAAATAGCCTGTGGCATGTATGCCAAAATACTCTGTTGCAATGAACGTTCAAAACCATTCATAACAGCAGTGACGGTAATTAATGCCATAACGCCTAGTGCAATGCCAATCGTAGATAAACTCGATACAAACCGACCAAACCGGTCACCTGTTCGTCCACGCATGTAACGTAGACCAATATAAAAGATAACAGACTGAGACATGAAATCCGATATACCTCTGTTGCCAAAGCGAAGTGTTTGGCGATAATAAAGGGTAGCGTTACTGAATGGAACCACCCTAAGCCAATGTTTTACGATTTTTTATATCTAACTTAACAGATTAGACTATTTTTCGTTTGTTTTAGTGTCAACAAAACAAGTATTACAATTTCTATCAATGAGAATTAATTAATCCATATGTCGGCAAAATATTATTACCAACTCCCCAAACAGCAAGGTGATACTCGCCATTTGGGGTGTCTAATTGGCGCGGCAGCCGCTGTTGAGTGTGCTGATATTGTCGATCGCCATCCGGGTCTTGTGGTTTTGATCACTCAAGATACGCATAATGCCTTAAAATTATGTGATGAAATACAACAATTTTCGCCAAATTTAGTCACAATGCTTTCAGATTGGGAAACGCTTCCTTATGATAGTTTTTCACCACATCAAGAAATTATTTCAACGCGGTTAGCCAACCTTTATCGACTACCAACCCTGACAAAAGGTTTATTAATTCTTCCGGTTAATACCTTAATGCAAAAAGTTTGCCCTATTGATTTTCTAACCAGCAATGCCCTGGTTATGCATAAAGAAGATAAACTTGCACGTGAAAAATTGCGTAATAATCTCGATAAAGCCGGTTATCGAAACGTTGATCAAGTGCTCGAACATGGTGAATATGCTACACGTGGAGCGTTACTAGATCTCTTTCCAATGGGTAGCGACTTTCCGTATCGGATTGACTTTTTTGATGATGAAATCGATAGCTTAAGAACTTTTGATGTTGATAGCCAACTTACGATTAGTGAAGTTGAGCAGATAAATTTACTGCCTGCTCACGAATTCCCGACTGATGATAAAGCCATTGAATTATTTCGTAGCCAATGGCGAGAACATTTCGACGTACGCCGTGATCCTGAGCATATTTATCAACAAATCAGTAAAAAAATACTACCTGCAGGAATTGAATATTGGCAACCTCTTTTTTTTAATCAGCCGTTATCTTCGCTGTTTGACTATTTACCTGCCAATACATTGCTAATTACCCAAGATTTAGCTGCCGCTACTGATAGATTTTGGACTGACACTTATCAGCGCTATGAGAGTCGCCGAGTTGATCCCATGCGTCCGCTACTACCCCCTGAAACACTTTGGCTAAATAGCGAACAACTTAATCGTGGCCTTAAAGCATGGCCGCGTATTAAAATATCCGTTGAATCGGTTGCCCAAAAAGCAGGCTATACCAACTTGCCCTACTTAGCTTTACCTGATTTAAGTATCAGTCAGCAGAATAAAGCTCCACTAAATAAGCTCGATCAATTCAGTAAGAATTTTACTGGGCGGATTGTTTTTTCTGCCGAAAGCGCTGGGCGACGTGAAACAGTACAAGAGTTACTGGCACGGATAAAAATTGATCCCACCAGGATTAAAACCTTGCATGAAGCTCATAAACCTGGTTTTTATATTACAGTGGGTGCGGCTGAACAGGGGTTTATTAATCAAGATCAACAAATTGCCTTTATTTGTGAAAGCGATATTTTAGGTGAACGGGTTATTCAACGTCATACCGAACAACGTAAAGCCATTAATACCGATCTATTGATCCGTAATCTAGCCGAATTGCGACCAGGACAACCCGTTGTTCACCTTGAACATGGTGTTGGGCGTTATCAGGGCTTAACCACTTTAGCTGCGGGCGGTATTCAAGCCGAGTACTTAGTGCTAACATATGCTGGCAATGATAAACTTTATGTTCCTGTTTCATCCCTAAATTTAATTAGTCGCTATAGTGGTGCCAGTGATGAAAGTGCACCACTACATAAATTAGGTGGTGATGTCTGGACTAAAGCGAAACAAAAAGCAGCCGAAAAAATTCGTGATGTTGCCGCCGAGTTGTTAGATATTCACGCTCAGCGTAGTATCAAGCCAGGTTTTGCTTTCAAACACGATAAAATGCAATATCAACTTTTTTGTCAAGGTTTTACCTTCGAAACCACCGTCGATCAAGAACAAGCTATTAATGCTGTTTTAAGTGATATGTGCCAACCAATTGCCATGGATCGCTTAGTCTGTGGTGATGTTGGCTTTGGTAAAACCGAAGTAGCGATGCGAGCTGCATTCCTGGCAATAACCAATAATCAACAAGTTGCCGTATTGGTGCCAACAACGCTACTGGCGCAACAACATTTCGATAATTTTCGCGACCGTTTTGCTAACTGGCCAGTACGGATTGAAATGCTGTCACGCTTTCGTAGTAACAAAGAGCAGCTACAGATTATCAATGCAGCGGCTGAAGGAAAAATAGATATCTTGATTGGTACCCATAAATTACTGCAAAATGATATTCGTTGGAAAGCACTTGGATTATTGATTGTCGATGAGGAACATCGTTTCGGGGTTCGTCACAAAGAGTTAATTAAATCGATGCGAGCTAATGTTGATATTCTGACATTAACGGCAACACCTATTCCTCGAACCCTTAATATGGCAATGAGTGGCATGCGTGATCTGTCTATTATTGCTACTCCTCCTTCTCGTCGATTATCCGTTAAAACCTTTGTTCGTCAATATGACGACTTAATAGTGCGGGAAGCCATTTTGCGTGAAATATTGCGTGGTGGACAAGTTTATTATCTGTTTAATGATGTAAAATATATTGAGAAAGCCAAACAGCGTTTGGAGTCGCTGGTACCTGAAGCGCGTTTTGTAATTGGCCATGGGCAAATGCGTGAGAGAGATTTGGAGCGAGTGATGACCGATTTCCATCGGCAGCGATTCAATGTATTAATTTGCACCACCATTATTGAAACAGGAATCGATATTCCTAGCGCTAATACTATCATTATTGAACGTGCCGATCATTTTGGTTTAGCGCAATTACATCAATTACGTGGCAGAGTTGGTCGCTCTTATCATCAAGCCTATGCTTATCTCTTAACACCCCAGCCGAAAGCGATGACCATCGATGCGCAAAAACGGCTTGAAGCGATTGCAGCGCTGGAAGATCTTGGTGCTGGCTTTGCATTAGCAACCCATGATCTAGAAATTCGAGGGGCAGGAGAGTTGCTTGGTGAAGAACAAAGCGGACAGATGACCACTATCGGATTTACACTTTATATGGAACTGCTAGAAAATGCCGTTGAGGCGTTAAAGCAAGGCAAACAACCTTCTTTAGAAGAGCTAACCCGCCAACAGACTGAAATTGAGTTAAGAATGCCGGTACTACTGCCGGATGATTACATACCCGATGTCAATCTCAGATTATCTTTTTATAAAAGGATCGCTAGCGCCAAACATGACAATGAGTTGGATGAGTTAAAAATTGAACTTATCGATCGTTTCGGTAGCCTACCCGATGCAGGCAAGCAGTTACTCCAATCTACTGCCATCCGGATACATGCGCAAGCATTAGGTATTAAACGAATAGAAGCACATGAAAAAGGCGGATTTATTGAATTTAGTGAACAAAATAGAGTCAACGCCACTTTTCTTATCGAATTACTACAAAATTCACCCGCTATTTATCGGCTAGATGGGCCTAATAAATTGAAATTTGTTAAACCACTAAGCAATTATACTGAAAGGCTCTCTTTCGTTGGTCAATTAATAGCCGATTTTCAATCACATCAAGTATAAATTAATTCATTGCGTCTTATTTAATTAAAATAAGACGCAATGGTTAATATCAAATCTAGAGCTATTAATAATACTCAGCGTAAATTAGTGTAATTTTAATCTCGGTCGAATGATACGATTAATGCTACCCACTAACATCATCAATCCAGTTTTAATATAACCGTGTAATGCTATCTGATGCATGCGATAAAGTGAAATATAGACTATACGAGCAATTTTTCCTTCAACCATCATATCACCGCCTACTAAATTTCCCATCAAACTGCCAACGGTACTAAAACGAGACAATGAGACTAAGGAGCCATGATCTTTATAGACATACTCTTTTAACTCTTTACCTTCTAGTAATGCCAGAATATTTTTATAACATAAAGTCGCCATTTGATGGGCAGCTTGTGCCCGTGGAGGCACAAATCCCCCCTCTTTTTTAGGGCAAGAGGCACAATCACCAATGGCAAAAATAGTACTATCAAGTGTCGTTTGTAGGGTTGGTTTAACAATCAATTGATTAATTCGATTAGTTTCTAAACCACCAATTTGCTGCATAAAATCAGGTGCTTTAATACCGGCCGCCCAAACCATAAGATCGGCGTTAATCTTTTCTGCCGATTTGGTATTGAGACCATCAGCATCTGCACTAGTTACCATAGTCTGGGTTAAAACACGCACACCCAATTTAGTTAATTCATGATGAGCTGCTGTAGAGATCCGTATAGGCAAAGCCGGTAATATGCGTTCTCCAGCTTCAACCAGGGTTACATTAAGAGCTTCCTTATTCAAGCCTTCAAAACCATAACTCGTTAATTGCTCGATAGCATTATACAGTTCAGCAGACAATTCCACTCCAGTTGCACCGCCACCAACAATCGCAATATTGATCTTATCATCCGGTTTATGCCGCACAGAGTAACTGAGAAATAAATTTAACATTTCATCATGGAAACGATGTGCTTGCTTCGGGTTATCTAAGAAAATACAATGTTCTTTTACACCGGCAGTACCAAAATCATTAGATACACTACCTAACGCCATAACTAAAATATCAAAATCTAGCTGTCGTTCAGGAACTAATAATTGCCCTTCTTTATCATGTATCGCTGCAAGCTTAATGGTTTTATTTTCACGATCAATATCTGTCAAACAACCTAATTGAAAATGAAAATAGTGATTACGGGCATGCGCCAAATAACTCAGCGCATCAACGCCGTCATCCAAAGAGCCAGCCGCAACTTCATGCAGTAGCGGTTTCCACAAATGGCTTTGATTACGATCAACTAATATAATTTCAGCTTTATGCTTGCGCCCTAATTTATGCCCTAATTTAGTTGCAAGTTCTAATCCTCCTGCCCCACCACCGACAATGATAATCTTGGTTTTTGGCGTCATCATAACTACCTTATCCTAAAATAATTTTTTCTTATTTAAATATATTTGATAATTAGCTTTAAATGGCATAATTTTTCAAAAAAAGTTTATTTTGCCTAAGAATAACATAGTTGATTATTTGCTCATACCTAAATTGATTAAAATCAATTTAGCTGGTTATTTTTACATCGTTACTTATTAATAATTAAATGAAACAAAAAACTGTCATTGTTAATAATCACTAAAGCCTAATATTCAATTTTTATTTATTAATAATTGTATTTACATCAATGTCGCAACACTAAAATCTAGATTAATATCAAAGGTAGGTAGATAAGTAGTTAAATTGATGCTGCCATTCTCTCCATTAGGATCAAACGCAGCTATAAAATCAATTAAACTATCAAGTTGTCTATTATTGAGCGTTTCTCCCTGACCAATCGCCGCATTAATAACAGCATGTTGTTGGTCATAACCTTCGATCACTAGGCTAGATAAACCATCAGTAGATAGATATGAGCGATTACCATCGTGATCCACAATCTGATAATCCGCTATCTTTTTATCCTGTAAAATAATGGTATCTTTACCCCCATTATTAATAATTTTAACGTCGCCATTAAGCTGATTGATAAAAATAATATTGTTGCCTTTTCCTGCCGCTAAAGTAACATTTCCGCTAGTGGAGATAAGAATATCATCGCCATCACCGCCATAGAGTGCATCATCACCCTCACCATCAAGCAGAATATTATTCCCCGCCTTAACCGTAATAATATCATTCCCTTTTCCGCCTTTTATAATATGCCCTTTTTCACTAACATCAGTGACAATATCATTACCATCGCCGGCATCAAGTATTTTGTCATTTATGCGATAATCGAGTGGCAACACAATAATATCATCTTGTTCTGTTGCCATCTGAATAGGATCCAATGGTGTTATAAAGTTACCCTGCTCAGACAAAGTTATATTAAATTTTTGCTGATTTTTGTCCTGAATTAGAATATTTATTGATTCTAATTGCTGCCAATTTATAAATTTTATTCTGGCTATATCATTTTTTTTATCTTTATGTACTAATTCGTTATTAACAAAGAAAAAATCATAACCACTATATTCAGCAAGATAAATAATTATCCTGTCATTGTCAGTATAATGTTCATTTATTTTGCTATAATCAAAAGTAATATAAATAGAGGCTAAATTTAATATTGACATATCACTAATATAATAATGATCCACTCCTTTGGTTATATGAAAATAGCTATCACTTTTTATATTATAAAAATAATTATCATGCCGATCGCCGGAAAATACTGTTTCCAGCGCCTCCAATGTGGTTTGCATAGGCCTAATATTATCTGGTAAGTGATAAACCTTTTTATAAGTTTCTATGCTATTTTTAGCCAAATCAATGGCAACAAAATAGGGTCGAGCCGCGGTAATATGACGCTCTAAACGCCTAACATACATAGCTTCATATAATATTGGTTGAGCGTTAAGTAAATTGGCTGACTGAGGTAAGTAAGGTGTCAATATAAAGCCATCCTGAGTAAGGATATTATATTGATGAGTTAAAAAATGCTTACCATTTTTATGATAACCATAGGCATTTTTTAATTTAATTTCGATATCACTTTTAGCAACTTTATTTAGTTCAGATGGCACCGCTATTTCAATTTTAAGGATGACATCACTATCTTTTAATGCAAATAATTTTATTTCATCTAACTGATACTCCAGTTCAACAATAGTTTCACCATTGTCGCCTTCTTCATCAATAACCACGTTAGAATGGTAATCGAACAATCGATTAAATTTAAATTGCGGCTTGTGTTGGTTTGGATTAATAAAAATTTGCTGTTCTGCATCCCATTGATTATAAAAACGATGGTCAGGTAAAAATTTTATATGATCCATCCAGTTATAACGTTGAATAACATACCGATCAACGCCACTGCCGCCATTAGCATAGCGCTTAGTTAACAAAAGCGCATCATTACCTTCGCCACCATGTAATATTGCATGCCCATTACCAGCAGATAAAATATTATTTTTTTCATTACCGATAATAATATTATGTGCCTTATCAGGCCCACGGGCATTTTCAAAATTATTAATAGACGCAACAAGCTGGGAAGTATTACTGCTACTATTAATAAAATTTTTCATTACATTCCAGGAATACTCAAATTGGTGAAAAGGTCGTTTTAAATATTTTACAGTACTATTTGCTAAATCAATATAACTACCAAAAAAACTAGTATCATTATGTTTATTATAAATAGAAAAATCCGGCTCTATAAGGCCTAAATCTTGTTGAATAGGTAAGGTATTGATAATAATGCTATCATTACCTTCTTTAGCATAAAGATGTTTTATTTCATTAATTGCAAATTGCCTATTATTGAAAATAAAAATATCATCTTTGTTACCCGCAATAAATATTTTTTTACCATTATAAATTTCAAATCGATTGACTAGTGTATCTAATCCAATAATAACATCATTACCATTGGCTGTATTAAAACTTACTGCGGAAATCTTCTCTTTCTGGTAAGTTTCTGTCAGATAGTTTTCAATAAGATCATAATTATGATCATAGGGATTATTTAATGCGGTGAAATAGAGTACTTTTGATTTTTCACTATTAGAAGTAAATATTTTATTTTGTTCAACAGCAATATCGCCAAAATTTGACAATATATTATCATGATCCTGTGCCAATAAAATAATTTCCTCAGTAGCTACATAAGAAGTGGGAATATATTCTTTTATTTTTACTCGATCAACCTCATAACGATGGGGAAATTGTCGTAGAATTAGTTTCACTTCTGCTTCAGAAAAACGTCTTTTATTCTGTTCTATCGCAAAATCAATATTGTCAGTTGTCCATAAAGTTGTCACTGAATTTGAAAATAAATTGGTATTTTTTGCTATTATTAACTCTTCAATATCCTGGTCAACAATATATTCATTTGTCTGTTTATCTATCAAATGAAAATAAGGCAGTTCTTCAACCTGCTGTGCTTCTTCGATATAAAAATGTAAATTATAGCCTGCTGGTTTAAGTATATCTTCAAATTGATTGCGCTGTTTTTCCAATAACGCTCGTTGAAAAGTATCTGCTATCTGATGTTGCTGTAATCTGTTTTTTATTACATATGATAAATTCAATCCCAAAGCCGCCTGTAAACCGGTTTCAAATTCTTCCTCAGAAGTTAATTTAATCTTTTGTTTAATTTTCTCGACTGTTCGCACCGCATTATACGTCATTCCGCCTAGCATTAATGCGGCACCAATAGCAATACTAACAGGGCCGGCCACTGATGAACCAACTAAAATAGCAAACGCCGTGCCAACGCCAATACCTGCACCCAGCAATGAAAATGTACCATTGACTATCAGATCCTGGCGAACATCAGCATCTTGTTCTGTCGCCAGTTGACTAAAACTTTCATAGGCATAATAAACATCAAAACCTGTCGCAACTATATTTAAAAGCATGGCCGCTCGTCCAGTAAAAGTTCCGGCTACACTATAGCTACCAGTGGCTTTATAAGCCATTTTTAATAGTAATGGTTGTAAAATATCAGTACTAAAATTGGCTCCAGCAGCACTCCAGGCAATGATAATATTTTTATCAATTGTACTTCGCTGCTCATCACTTAATTGTGCTAACTGTCGCTCTGCTAACATCATCTGGGTAGAATTAGCCAATTGGAATAGGCCAATAGCCTGGGTACCATAACCGATTTTATTCATCATGCGGGCATAACGAGGTAATTTGATACTATTTTGCCGAAAACGAGACCAAAAACTCCTATCTAGATTAGTCGCGTGGTTAATATCGGATAGTCTTTCTAATAATAGAGCAGATGAAGCCAAATCTTGTTGATTAGATAGTAATCTATGTTGTGCATTTAAGCGCTGCAGTTGTTGTTTAATTAGGCTAACCAGTGCTGCATTCTCTCGTGTACCATTCGCCAAGGTCAAATAATCATTAAGCTGCTGAACATCAAAAGTCAATTTATCTGGATGATTAGACAATAAATTAACTGACTGGGAGGTAACGAGTTTGTTATCAATCTGCGCACCTGCTTGCTGTAAAGTTGCCAATTGAATATCAATTGCGCCTACTTTTACAGTTAATGGCAGAGCAGTTGATTCAGATTTACCGGGTAATAGTGATAGCAATGAACTTATTTCATTCTTCATAACTGGATCAAGATTGAGTCGATAAATATCAAATTCAAATTGATCTACAGCGTTTTTTGCTATTCCCATTTCCGCAGCTCTAGTCGTCTTATTATTGATAATAAAATTCTTAGGCAGATCCACGGTTAAGTAAGCAGTCAATCCTTTACATAGTTCTGTCGAAATATTCTGTTTATCCTGCCCACTTAGTTTGATCTCGCCACTCTTAGCATCAAACAAAGCATATTGATAATTATCTGCCTGTTGAGTAATAGACTAAGTAAAGACTAAATTGCCCGCTTTTAGTTGATATCTGCCTGCTACTGCCGTTGATAACCATTGTTCGAGTGATTGTCTGGTAATGAATTGTGAGGTGTTACCGATCATCTCGTTATACTTGATATTATTGAACGTATGTTCAAATTGTTGCAAAAAATACAATTCTTCGCTAGCAAATGAATACTTTAATCGTTGTTCATATAATTTACGATGATAGACCAATAATTGATGAACATTTTCATTATAATCAATAGAATATGCATATATGATACCTAAAGTCGCTGCAATACTAGCAGCGGAAATATTATGGTCATGTAACAAAAAAGCATGGGGAAACAATCTTATTCCCCCTTCAATATCTGCGCTGTGGCTAACTTGTTGCCTCAATTGAGAAAATTGATAAGTATGCGTTTATGCCAATAACTGCTTTTTTCTAATGCCAGTTGTAGCGATAAGCCTTCCAGGCCATTGTCAGAGGAGAGGCCGATCAAATCACTTAATGCAGTCTGTAGCTGTAAATATTCAGGATAGTTTGCAATTAAACGGAATAGTTTGCCCTGATCTATCTCATTAGGGCCTAAAGAAAAATATTGCCTTAATATCCAGCGTGATCGGTCACTTAAGTGATGCAACACGCTATGATCATCATATATTGCATCCAATAATAATGATAATTCATCCGCCTGTTGCCATATTGGTAGCTGAATATTTTTAATAAATATTTTTTGCCAATAGTCCATGGCATTAACAGAAATATGATAATTTTGTTGAAAAAAAAGATTTATTTTTTTATTAATAACCGGATCATACAATGCTTGTTTAAGTCTATTTTCATCGATATTACCTCGCTTATCGGTGAAATAATTTTGTAAGTAAAACGAGCTTTCTGTTATTGCCTGCCAAATAGAAATTTCCTTTAATGCGATACTCATCAATAAAGCTTGGGTAATTGGAATTTCATTTAATAAAATCTGCTTTGTGGTTCGATCATAACGGCAATAAAAACTATCGTGATAATCTAATAAATTTTGTTTGACCAAAAAACTCTTTTTATGGGTATAAAATGTTAAAATAGTATCAATATCAGCAGCAGAAAGCTGTTTTGCTAAGCCTGATACAATCCAATCAGCACGAAACGGATTACTATGTTGTCCTAGCTGCGTGGTGCTAATAATAGATATTTCTTGCGGATTATTAAATGATAATTCCTCTTTCAGAGTTATTAAAGATTGTGATAATTGTTGTGAGTCTAAACCACTAAATTGTTTACCTGATGGGGAAACCTGACCTAATAACAACCAATGCTGCTCAGTTCGGCTTTGAAAATCAGTCAAATTGCCGTATTCAATAAAATATTTTTTTCGTTTTGTATCAATCTGAGCAACTAAGGTATTCTGCTGATCTTGTGCGGCGATTAATTCAGCTTGCTGACGAGCATTATTATCGCCAGCGAATCTTAAAATAATATTTTTTTTGGCTGTAATGGGTATATGACTATTATCTGCTAATATAAAATCTAAGTTGACTTTTCGCCAAATAGGAATTTCAATTATAGCGTTTTCCCTTAGTCTAGATATTAAAGTTTGACTATCAAACTTAAGATTATTATTAATTATCTCATGATAATACGACTTAAAAATTTGATAAGCTTCATTTTCGTAACTGACCAATCTGATTAAGTCAATATCCAATTGACCATTCTTATTTACAAAATATTTTTTTAAATAATCATGATTTTCTAATAAAAGGGTATCATCCAATACATGATTATGATTAATACTATCTAATAGGGCAAAAATATAATCCTGTTCATTAACAAATAGCATCCCCGATTCTTGATGATACTGATATACATTTTTATATATATGTGCAGGCATATCTCGCATTTGTTGGTCCAAAAAATTTACTCTTGCCATCCTATGACCCGAATCAGAAATATAAATATTTTCTGTATAAGCTGCCATTGTTGAACTAAATCCCTTCGACCACAATGCACGGCTAAATTTAAAGCCATTATCATTTACTATGTTATTATTAGCTTGTTTACAACCTAAAAAAATAATTTTCTGCGGATCATGATTATCAAATATTTTAGATTTCAAATTTTGTAAACTAATAGCAAAAGACTCCGGTGATAGTTCATTGTAATATGAACCATGAGCAGTAATTAGCCAACGGACATTACCTTCTTTTGCTAAAGCAGTTGAATTATGAATAACCTGGTGTTTATGACTGCGAATATCATAAAAGATCACAGTAGTATTTTCTGGATGCTTATTTTTTAATCTTTCAACACCATTACTGATTACGCTATCATCCTGAATCTGAATAATGACGGTATGTTTATCATCTAAAACAGTGTCCATTGTAAACACACTTTCATTATCCTCATTACCAACAACATAATCATGCATAAATAAAAAATTATCATTTTTCTTGATCAAATAAGGTAATTTTTTATCATTTTCAATTTCAGAAAGTTGCTAATTAATATTAATCGTATCATTAAACTCATAATAGATGATATTATCGCGATCATATTTTATTAATGTTATTTCTCTTTGCAAATAAAATAAGTCGCTCACTTCATTACTGAGAATATTTAATATTTCATCAATGGATAACTCCTGAATAACTACTTTTTTTATCACTATTTTATTATCAACAGTGCCTGTTAATTTAATAATAGAAAATTTATTAACGAAATCAATATCTACAAATTCAAAGTCAACCGGATAAAGCTCATGTTCTCTAATAATATATCGAGTGGCAAATTTTTCTTGTTGTTCAAAAATAATTTTTGCTGCTGTTGTCTCTATCACTTCATTTTCAATACTTAAGTTAATTAATTGATATTTAATATCATTATTATCTTTATAGGCGGCTATTTTTAATTGATAATTATTACTTTCATTTTTAACTATGTAATAAGATTTTTCATGTTCTTGCAAAAAAGAAATAAAAAACGATTTAAATTTTTCTTTATTAACAAAATTAAATACACCTATATTACTATCAAAAAAAAGTAATTAATTTTATCCTGTTCATTTTCTATTGATAGTATCATAATATGATCACCAGCAAAAACCTCAAAATACTGAGCATTATATTTTGCTGGATTATCAAGGTATTTTTTAAAAAAATAATCAATATCAAAAAAATAATAATGACGATCATCTCTTTCACTAAATTTTATCGCTTGTACACCATTATCTAAAGTAAATCTAATACTATCAATATAATAATCATATTTTTTTTTGCTTAATAGTTCATTATAATTATCTTTAATATTATCAATCGAACTGGTATCGCTATTAAAATATCTGGCTTTTAAACTAATAAAAAACTCCGCAAACCAGGTGGCATTTTTTAAACTATTATTCAATTCCAAAGCGCGATTTTTTACTCTATCAATATAATGATGAGCCGTCTCGGCCGGCAACATATCAAGCCATATATAGGGATCTGATACATAATTATTAATATCAATACTACTAAGATAGCGTTTTTGAATATCAATTACTGTAGCAAGCATACTATCTAATTTTTCTTTAGCATGAATTTTTTCCGCCATCAATTTTGCCTTCATTAATAATGGAGCATTGTCTGAAATTGGCATTTCAATAATATTAATAACATCATTTAAATCAAGTAAAAATTTTCCTCCTTGTTTATTACCACCTTGTCGAACATGAGCCATATAATAGATTGATAATCCAATACCAAAACTTCCATTAATATCTTTCATTATATTTTTATCACCATGTAAAACAAATTTTTCAGCAATATAAGCAAGTCTATCTTTTGCCATTAAATAGAGATAGGTATTATGAGCAAAATTAATATCCGGATTATAATTAACAGGCATGAATATATCCTTATGATAAATAAACTATTACTTTTATAAATTACTCATTTCACTATATTGATATATTTGGTTAAGAAAATTTCTTTCACTATCTGCTAAATCAGTAAGTACTGCACCACCGTTATCTTGTTTAAAAGCTGCGGCGGTACTTATTAACAAATCTACATTTTGATTATTTAACAGTATACCATTATTTAATGAGGTATCAATTTCCAGATTATTTTCATACTTATTATAATCATAAATTGTTATTTTATGCTGATTATCTTAAGATGAAATAATTAAATTATTATCAATATACTCATTCCGATAAATATTTTCTATTCCTTGGATAAAAATTTTATTTTTCCCTTCATTTAAAAAAACTTTGGTATCATTATTATTATAATTTATTACTATTATATTATTACCTTTACCCGTTGAAATAATATTATCATCTTGCATTGCTATAATAATATCATTACCATCTCCTAATGTGATAATATCATTGCCACTTCCATCGACGATAACATTATTACCACCTTTAGCAGTTATAATATCATTACCACTACCACCAATAAGAATATTACCCAACTCAGTCATATCAGTGATAATATCATCACCGCTTAACCCATCAATTTTTCTTTGGGTAATATTACGCTTACTATAAACTATATTATCATTATCCTCAGTAGCAGTTGTTATCTCAAATGTAGGCTTAATACTATATAAGTTATTTTTATATTCTATAGTAAAGCTTTCGTTATTTTGATCAAAGAGATAAATTTTACCATTAAAATCATCTGTATTATTAATAAACCTAATCTCAGCGACATCATGATCTTTACTATATAATAATTTATCTTCATAAAAGAAAAAATCATGACCACTGTAATTTTTTAGCACTATAACAATAATATCTTGCCCAGTATAACCTGTTACTAATTCCTTAAAATCAAAAATGATATCTTGACTATTTTTAGTATCTTTAACTTTAATATCATCTATAATATAACTATCTGTACCATGGGAAAGATTAATATAAGAATGGTTTTTAATTGATAAAAATTGATTATTATCATCATCGCCATGAAATATGGTATTTTGTGCATTATGTGTAGTCAATAAGGGTTTAATCATGTTTAGTAAAATATAGTTTTTCCGATAATTTTTTATACTATTGAGTTTCAAATTAATTTCTATATCACTATTAACCATAGCGTTTTTATTTTTATCTAATTCACTAATATGAATAGTATCAAATATTTTATCTGACGGTGTATTTATTTTTATTTTATCAGTTAAATTCATCGATAGTAAAAAACCATCGGCTGTTTGCAAAACATATTCGTGATTAGCGATTAAACTATCACTATCGTAATATCTATAAGCATTTTTTAATATTAGACTAATATTATTTTTATCTATTTGATGTTGAGCATTTAAATTTTTCTGATTATCTGTGGCCGAAAAATTAATATTAATATCTTTGCCATTTATAACTAAACTAATAATTCATCTAATTGATAATCAAGGTTAACAATACTTTTAGCTTTAAATTCATTTTCATCAATAATAACTGTTATGTTATTATTATTTTTTATAACGTTTATCCATTTTTCATTATCTGCATCCCAAATATAATTTATTCCTTGCCAAGCCATGCTGGCTATATATTCATTCCAACTATAACGCTCAATAATATAAGTATCCTGTTCTTCACCACCGTTTGCATAACCATTATTTAATATAATAGTATCTTTGCCACCCTTGCCATAAATAATATCAATACCACCATTACCATTTAATATATTATCTTTATCGTTAGCTAAAATAACATCTTGCTTGTTTTTTATTCCAATAACATTTTCAAAACTAACTAAATCTGCATGAACATCCGTCTTATTATGATTATCAATTAACAATTCAATATTGTTAAAATTAGTAAAATAAGGTTCGTTAAGAAATCTTAATGAACCTTCCTCAAGATTAATAAATGTTCCTGTCAAAGAAAGCATCACATCATTGCCAGCATATTTGTCATCCTTTTCTAACGATATCTTACTATGGTAACGCGGTAATTGTGCAATAATTAAAGTATCATTACCGTTATCGGCATTAAAATATTTATATTCATTCTCGCCTATTTTTTCGCCCAATAAAATAAAAGTATCATCTTGTTTTCCACCAATAAATATTTTATGACCACCATATGATAGAAAACGATTTTTTACTTCAGCTAAACCAACGATAATATCGTCACCATAGCCAAAGTTAAAATTAATACCTGTAATTTTTCTTTTTAAACCACCTTTCATTAAATAATCTTGTAAATTTTCATAAATAAATTCGGGTTGATCTGTGCCAGATAATGAATAAATAGCATTGACATTTGAAAATAAATAATTATCTAAGTAAGGCTTATTTTTTAACAACTTAATTAAATTATCATGCTCTCTACTTAGCATAAGAACTTCATTATCACCCTCAGCATTAATCGGTATATAAGTTTTAAGTTTAGCTGGTTCTACTAAATAGCGCTCTGGATATTGAGCAATAATTTTTCTGACTTCTTCTGCTGTGAATTTTCGTTTGCTCGCTTCAATAACTTGTTCAAGCTGTTGTTGTTTCCATAAATTGACAGACAAGGAGAGAAAACTTAAGTCTTTTTTTAAATATTCAAGATCATATTGAATGGATGATTGTTTATTTTTTAATAAGTAAAGATTTGTTTGTTTATCAAATAAATGGTAGCAAGGTAATTCAACAATTTTTTCTTCTTCTGAAACAGAAATACTAAGGTTAAAGCCAGCAGGTTTTAGGACATTAATAAATAAATCTTTTTCATTTTCTATTTTATCAGCCTTAAGCGCACTGGCTGTTTGTTGTTTTAATAGTTTATTACGCACCGAATAACCCGCTTGCAATCCTAATGCAGCATTCAATCCGGTTTGAAACTCTTCCATAGCAGTCAATTGAATATTAGCTTTGATTCTTTCAACAGTCCGATATGCGTTATAAAACATACCACCAACCATTAAACCTGCTCCAATAGCAACCCCTATTGGGCCCGCTGATGAAGCACCGGCCAGCATAGCCAATGCACTGCTAATACTTACGCCCGCACTTAGTAGCGATATTGTACCGTTAACGATCAAGTCTTGCCGTATCGCCGGATCAGTTTCATAGCTTAATTGACTAAAATTTTCATAGGCATAATAAAAATCAAAGCCACTAGTGGCAATATTCATCCCCATTGATAATTTGGCGGCAAACAGATTAGCACTGTACTTCATTCCTATCATCTGAGAGACAGATTTTAATAATCGCGGTTGTAAAATTTCAGCCCCCCAATTTACGATACCAGCACCCCAAGCAATAATAAGGTTTTTTTCAATATGCTGGCGTTCATTAGCAGAAAGATCTGAATTATTTAAATAACTTAATGTCGTCTGAGTTGATGAAACCAATTGGATAAAACTCATTAATTGAGTAAGGTTAGAAACCTTATTTAGTATGTGAGAATAGCGCGGTAATCCGGCCATATTAACTTTCAAATTTTGCCATAATTTTCTATTCATTAACTGCGGTTCATCATAATGATTAATATTGTTTAGATGATCTATGGCAATAGAATAATCATTTAAATCACTATTTGTTAATAATATATCTTGCTGATTAGGTAATAATTTTATTTTTTGTTTAATAAATTTTATAATATCAATATGTTCCTTTGTTCCCTGAAATAAAATTAAGTAATCATTAAGTTTTTCTGCATCAAATTTTATTTTTGTTTGCCAATTAGCAATATTTCTAATCGCAAATGATGAAATAGGTCTATTTTCTATATGAGCACCGGCTTGCTGTAATGTCTGTAATGAAATGTTACTATCAGCTATCGTTATATCAGTTTTAGTTGTCAATATACTTTCATCAATAGCGACTTTATCAATTAAGTTGTTTCCTTTCGTTTTAATTAGTAAACTGTCAGTAATTTTTTGTAGTTTAAATTGGTCATTTAAAACAGCCTCTTTTGTTAGTCCCATAAACTCATAACGTTTATAATTATTATTATCAATTATAATATCATCATTAAGATAATTTCGAATATAAGAAATAACTTCGCTATCTATATTAGTTTTATTAAGCTGATTTATTTTTATTTCACCCATGCGAGGATCAAATATTTTACACTGATAATAGCCATCACCATTATCTGCAATAATAATGGTAAACACCACATGATCAAAACTTAATTGATATTTTCCTATCGCTTCACTTGCTAAGCTGGCAGAAAAAGTTAATTGTTGTTGATCTTCTAATATGCCCTTATTATCAGCAATATAAGTAGTCAAATCAACAAGTTCATTAAAATTATTTATAAATTGCTGTTCACTAATTGATAATTTTCTTTTACTAGAAATTTCTATTAAATCACGATGATATTGCCATACTAGATTTAGATCATGGGCATTATTAGAGGTCAATGCATAAAATAGTCCTATATACTTGCCTAAATTAATATTTTTGTCAAAATAAAAAGCATGTAACAAGGGTTTTATGGTAACATTAGGATTCTCCTTGCTTATTTTAATTAATGACAGAATATTATTAAAATAATATTGATGCCATTGTTGAATTCTTATTAATGACTGTTTTAATGGTAATTGATTAAGTCCGCTTCTTTCATCAATAGCGGTAAGCTCAGTTAATGACATTTGAAGCTGATTTAAATGTTGATGATCATTAACTAACAGCATTAAACCACCGATATCTAGCGAGCCATCAGTACGAGAATATAATTCGGTCAGTAAACTATTTGAATAATCGCTGAGATGATTAATGGTCTCTGGACGATAATAGAGACTTTCTAGTAAGGTATTAATATTATTTACCTTCACATTTAATGCTTCATTATCATTAATTGAAAAAATTTTTTGCCATTGGTCCGACGCATTAGGCTGCTGATCCATGTTGTGTAAAAAATAATTATTAACTTTACGACTAATAATGGGATCATAGATAATTGTTTTTACTCTATTAGTTATTAAATTACCATCTGGATTTAATAGGTATTTATTTAAATAACCTAGATAATTTTCAAAATCACTATCAATATCAATATTTTCCTTAGCTGTATCCATTAACAAAGCATGTGTAATATTAAGGTCATTATAAAATAGTTGTTCACTAGTTTGATTATATCTAAACTTAGTCAATTTATTATCATTAACTAAATGAAAATATTCAGAGACACCATCTGATGATGATATAGGAAAGGGATCTAAGTTTACTTGGTAAGTTGTAACATTGGTATTTATATTTTCTTGCCCTAATTGTATCGCTAGTTGACTGGCAATGGCTGAAACATCATACGGATTTGATAATTTACCTAAGGCGTTTTTATTAAAAAAGCTAATTTCTGTTGGTATAGTTAATAAATGCTGTTTATGGATATTATCCATGACATCAACTACATTTTTTACTGTCATGCCTTCAAATAAGAAATTCGCATCATGCTGTTCAATGTTCCCTAATAAAATCCATTTATCAACAGCGATATTTTTAAGCTTATCCAACTGGCCATACTCTAAAATAATTCTCTTTGAATGCTTATCGACCTGAAAAATAAAGTTATCAACCGGATTTTCACTCGCTATTAATTCAGCTTGTTGACGATATTTTTCCTGATCTGAAAAGCGAAAAATAATTTTTTTAACACCATTTTTATCGACTTTATATAAGTTTTGCCGTATAGCTTCATGATTGACGGTTTTCCATAAAGGCGTATCAAAAATTTTTTGGTTATATAATTTTTCGATTAAACCATTAACGTTAAAACCACCGTAAATAGCTTTTGTTTCATGCATATAATCAACAAATATATGATATGCTCGACTATCTAAAGCAACTAATTTTAATAAATCAATATCTAATTTACCATTTGGCAGGTAAAAATATTGCTTTACATAATCACTATTTTTAATAATATCACTATCCAATGAAATATTACCCAAATTAATTTCTCTTAAAATATAATTAATTAATATTTCATGATTAATTTGTATGCCCATTGGAGACATTTCTTTATTAAAAATAGTTTTATAATATCTGGCATCTTTACGGCTACTTTCATATTCATTTAAATAAACTATTCTTCTGCCATTATGACAAATATGTAAATCTTTAGTATAAGCAGTTATTATTGAGCTAAATCCTTCGTACCAAAAATGTTGGCTAATATCTAAGGCAAAATTATCTTCTATCCTGGCTTGCCCTAATTTGCAACCCAGCAAAACTATTTTTTCAGGATCACTATTATTAAATTCAGTATGTTTTAAATCTTTTAATTTAGCGACAATATATTGCGCTGTTTTTCTGGCAAAGGTTCTTTTTTTAGTTCTGCGATCAGTTCTGCCATGACCAATAAGAAACCATCGAGTTCGTTCACCTGGCACTTTATTAATATCACCATAACCCACTCTATAACGATCATGCTCAAGATCATACTGGATCACTGTTGTCATATCTGGATGCTTGCCAATTAAATTGGCAACTGATTTACTAACGATTTCATCACCTTCAAATTGAATGATCAAGTTATGACGATAATTTGTTTCTGCTAACCTTTTTTTCGCTGCGCCAGTATGTAACGGAATTTTTTCCGGATTTATCTTTGGATCCCACCATGCATCAAAAGCAATAGCAACATCCGAACCTAAAGATTCATTATTGTGCATTTCCAATGTGTCTACAGGTATATTTTCAAGCACCAATTCTGTAATAAGTTCTATATCTCTGCCAAAATTAATTCTAGAAACAAAACATTTATTGTCATTTATAGTTAAATTAATATCGTTATATTTTAATTTCAAAATATTACTATATTGCTCTGTTATAATTTCTAAAATATGATCTGAACTTACAGAATTAATATTTAAATTTATTGATTTATAATTTTCACTTTCATCAATAAGAATAACTTCTGTTACTCCAATTTCTGCATCAAATCGCTTAAAAAGCAATTTTATCTTGCTTGTAAGATAGAAAATACTTTGCTCTTCACAAAGTATTTTCGTCGTTGTTATATTTACGGAATCACGATCAATTATTGGAAAAATATTGCTTTTATTTATTACATCACTATTTTCTAATTCTATAATAGAACTAATATAAAAATTTTTATCGTAGGTTAAAAAATTTTAAATATCCGTTCTTTCTTTTACTATATATGTTAAAAATTGCTTAAATTCTTCTCGTTCATTAAAGTAAATAATGCCATAATTAGGATCAAAAAATGCATATTTTAATAGCCCGGTTTGGTTGTTTTTCTCAATAACAATTGCCATCATATGGTCTTCAGAAGAGAGTTCTAAATAACAATTATTACTAATATCATCTTTATCAATATAGATTTCAATAAATTCTTCAAACTTTATGTCATTTAATATACCATTTCCATCATTTCTGGTTATTTCTAAACCTCTATCATTATAATAATTAATATATCCCGTAAGATATTTTTTCTTTAATTTTAAATAGATTTTATGTACAGTTAGTTTGAAATTATTAAGGTCCTTATCTTGTATATTAATTCTACGTTGTACTTCTACTATAAATTCTTTAAACCAAAATCTTTCTAAAAATTGCAGTTTTTGTTTACCTTCAAATTCGACTACCCTGGTAAAATAATTATACATATTTTCATTTTCTTGTATTGGTGGCCATAGATGATAACTTGGCTGGTAATTTGCCATTTCATATAAATCAAAAGATAATCTTTGCCTGCCAATTAAATCAATAAATAGAAGATTTAATTTTTCTTTAGCATGCAATTGTCTGGCTTTATGCCGAGCTTTTATATAAGGAGGATCATAACTTACCGTTTCTGAATCAATTGTTTTAATTAATGACTGTATACCGGTAATATATTTTTCACCCCGTGCTAGGCCACCTTCGCGAACTTGCGTTATATAGGCTGAACTCAATGCTAAACATATACCCGTTATTTCCTTTGCAATACTCGGATCATTATATGAAATAAATTTATTAGCTATATGTTCAAAGCGTTCTTTAGAAGCTTCGAATATATATTTTTGTTGTGAAAAGCCTGGTTTAAATTGATACTTTTTTTTGGGCATAATAAATTCCTTGTAACTTAAGATTCAAATTTCATGAATGAAATCCATTGCAATATAATATAATCTTGATAAAAAATTCTCTTAAAATTTATTCAATAATACTCTTCTTTATTGACCATATTTACTTTAAATATTGAGTTATTATTTTAATTAACTTTATTATATTGAAACACTTTATTAACAAAATCTCTTTCATGCGCAGTCAAAGAAATGAGTTGAAATTCATTATTTTTTTGCTGAAAAGAAGATGCCACATCGATTAATAAAGCAATATCTTTTTCATCAAGTAAAATATCACTATTTAATGAAGTGTTAATTTCAAGCTGGTTTTTATATTTTTCTTAATCATAAATTGTTATTTTATTATTATTATTACGTGATGATATAACTAAATCATTATCTGGATAGTCAAATACAGCACTACCACCTAAGCCTTGGATAAAAATTTTATTATTTCCTTCATTGAGCAATACATTTATATCACCTGTACCATGATTTATCGCTAAAACATTATTTCCTTTACCAGCATCAATAATATTATTACCTTGAGTTGATATAATAATATCATTACCATCACCAAATGAAATAATATCATTACCATTGCCATCAACAACCATATTATCACCGTTTTTAGCGGTAATAATATCATTACCGTCACCTACTATAATAATTTTTCCCGTTTCACTCATATCGGTTAATATATCATTACCTGATGATAAGTTAACTTTTTCAATTTGAGAATAACCTTTAGGATAAAAAATATTGTCATCGAATTCTGACGGTGCCTGTACTATAGTACAAGGCGTAATTTGATATTTATTGTTTTAATAATTAATAAAAAAATATTGATTATTTTTATCTAAAAGGTATATTTTGCCATAAAAATCACCTAAATTATTAACAAATTTAATTTGTGCTAATTGAGATGAAGCTTGATAAGATAAACAATTGTCTTCAAAAATAAAATCATAACCACTATACTCTTTTACTACAATAATAAAAATATCTTCATTAGTAAATGAAGCATTAATTTCTTTAAAATCAAAGGTAATACTATCGTTTATTTTATCTGTGCTAACCAAATCATCAAGCAAATAAATATCAATACCATGTGAAAAATAGATATAATTATTTTTTTTGATTGAAGTAAAATGATTGTTATATTTATAACCATGAAAAATAGTATGTTGCGCATTATTAATTGTCGTTACAGGCTTAATTGTAGCTGGTAATAAATATTTTTTATGATCATTTTTTATACTATTTTGCGTTAAATTAATCTCAATTTCGCTAATATTATTGCCCGCATTAAGTTTATCTAGTTTATCAAAATAGATTATTTCAAATATTTTTTCTGGCATATGTTGTTTTGTTAGCTTTTGAGGTAAACACAAAGTTAATAAAAAACCATCCATAGTTTGTAATAGATATTCATGATTAAGTGCAAATTCATCATTCCCTAAACTTATATAGGCATTTTTTAACCTTATATCGATTATACCGGGCTTAATTTCACCATTAATTAACCCTTTATCTGATAAAATTTGTAGATAAATATCGGTATCCACTAATTTAATCTCTATAATTTCATCTAATTTATAATTAAAAACAATAACACTCCTATTCTCTTTCTCAACTTCATCAATCACAATATGGGCATTTAAATCATAACCCAATTTTAAGTCAATTTTATTGTTATCTAAATTTTGCCATCTTTCATTATCAATATCCCAATAATAGCTTTGTTCATTTCAAGGAAGTTCTTCTCTATAATCCAACCAGTTATAACGCTCGATAATATATGTATCTGCTCCTTCGCCACCATTTGCATAACCATTATTTAATATCAACGTATCATTACCTGCCTGCCCATAAATAATATCAATACCTCCCCGCCCATTTAAGATATTATCCTTTTCATTACCTAAAATTAAATCCTGGCTATGTTTACTACCTATAACATTCTCTATATTAATAAAATCTACTAAAACTTCCGTTGAGTAATTTTTTCTTATTAATGCTGCTACATTGGCAAAATTATCAATATAGTTTTCAGTTAAATACTTCAATTCACCTTGTGGTAAATTAATAAACGTTCCTGTTACTTTTGTTAGATTATTGGCTGGCTGGGTGGAACTATCAGTTGTGACTAATTGATAATAAGGTAAGAGTTCGACCGATAATGTATCATTCCCACTATTGCCATCGAAATACTTATTTTCATCCCCTGTTATTTTGTCAAATAATAGAATAAAAACATCGTCAAACTCACCACCAATAAAAATTTTTTTCCCACTACCACAAATAAACTGATTTTTAACTACCTGAGAACCAACAATGGCATCATCACCATTGGCTAAATTAAAGTTAATACCGGTTATAAAATTTATTAAATTATCTTTTGATAAAAATTTTTGCAAACTTTCATTAGAATATTGTATTTGATTATTATTTTGTAATGAATAAATAGCGTTTACTGTCTCGACACTAGGTAATTTTCGATCAAAATAAGGTTGATTAGACATCAGTTTAATAACATGATTATATTTGTTACTAAATAATATTATTTCGTCTGATGGCTGATAAGAAACGGGTATATAGGTTTTTATCTTAGTTAGTTCTATTTGATAACGATTAGGATGTTGCGCAATAATTTTTTCTACTTCTTGTTTAGTAAATTTGCGCTTTATGCTTTCTAGTGTTTCATCAATATGCTGTTGCTTCCACAAATTAAGTGGTAATGACAAAATATCCAAATCATGTTTTAAATATTGAAGATCATATTGATAATCATAATATTTTTTTGCAGTCAGATAACGATTATTGTGGTTATCAAATAAATGATAGAGTGGTAATTCAGCAATATTTTCTTCTTCCAAACGGAAAATACTCAAATTATACCCAGCTGGTTGTAATACTTGCTTAAAAAAATTTGCCTCATTCTGTTGTCGGTAAAGTCTTAACTGAGCCGCAGTTTGTTGCTGTAATAATTTATTTTGGATCGAATAACTCGGTTGCAGTCCTAATATTGAACCAATGGCTAGCTGAAATTTCTCGTGGCTAGTAAGGGCAATTTTTTCCTCTACTCGTTGAATAAGCCGATAAGCATTATAAAACATACCGCCTAACATTAATCCGGTACCGACAATCACCCCTAATGGTCCCGCCGTTGATGATCCCGCCATAATAGCCAAAGCCGTAGAAGCACTAACACCTGCATTGATCAATGATAATATGCCATTAACCAGCAAATCTTGCCTGATTGCCAAATCATGTTCATTTTCTAACTGGCTAAAATTTTCATAGGCATAGTAAAGATCAAAACCAGTTGCGGCAATTGTCAGGCCAGCGTTAACTCGATTAGCAAACCTACTGGCATTACTCAATGAACCACTTACTTTATAAGCCGCTTTTAACAATATTGGTTGTAAAGCCTGCACACTAAAATTAGTGATATTGGCAGCCCAGGCTACTATGAGGTTATCCTCTAATAACTGCCTTTCATTATCAGACAAATTGTCGTTACATAGTTGCATAGTGACAGATTGCGTTGCGGTCACTAATTGGATCAAACTGAATAACGGTATGCTATTAGCAAGTTTATTAACTAATAGTGCATAGCGAGGCAAATGAGATATGCCTTTCTGCAAACTTAATTGTAAATTTTTATCAGCAAATTTTTGACTATTATATTGCTCAATATAAGCAAAGCGCTGCATAATTACAGCAAGATCGTTCAAATTATCACTATTAATGAATAGATCTGTATAATTGTTGATTGAATTAATTTTCGCTTTTAAAATTTTAATTAAGTTAATATTATTTTGACTGTCTTGATAAAAACTAAGGTAATCATTTAAAGCTACCACATCAAAACGTATTTTTTTCTGCCAATCAGTAACGTTTCTAATTGAGAATAGGGATATTTTTTTCTGATCAACATATGCGCCAGCCTGCTGTAAAATAGCAAGTGGAATAACAATTTCATCAATTTTAACTGAAACTTGGCTTTCTTGTTGATTTAGCGGTAATTTTACTATTAATCTCGCTAAATTAGCATAAAATATTTCATCATGCTTTATTTCATATAATTTGATACGATAGGTATTGTTCTGTTCCTTTTTAATACCCAACATGTCATAACGATGATATTTTTTATTACCAATAATAATTTCATCATCAAGATATATTTTCATAAAATATAGAAGATCTTCATATACACTATCTTTTCGAATAAAATCTAATCTTATTTCTCCCATTTTCGGATCATAAATTTTGCAAGTGTAAAAATCATCATTTTTATCCTGCACTAAAATAGTAAAAATATTATTATTTATATCTAACTGATATTTACCTATTGATAATTTTACTAATTGATTAATATTTTTTTCATTCACAATTTTATTTTGCGTAAAAAGATAATCGATACGATCAAATACAGAATTAATATTTGCTAAGAACTGTTGCTCTTCATAAGTTAACGCTCGTTTTCGAGAAAATTCTAATAAACTATGATGGTATTGTAATAACTGAGTTAAATTTTCAATATTATTTTCATTGTAAGCATATAATAATGCTAGATTTCTTCCCAATTGACTATTCATTTGGTAATAAAAAGCATGAGGCATAGGATTTATAGCTATGTTAAACATGGGAAGAGATTTTTTAGCAACTCTATTAGCTAAGCTCATTATATTATTAAGATAATAGTTATGCCATTGCTGGCTCTTTTTTAAAGCGTGCGGCAAACTTAATTGACTGAGTTCACTCCGTTCATCAATACCTGCAAGTTCTATTAATGATGTTTTTAAATTCTCTAATAATTGATGATTATGAATTAACATCATTAATTCTCGCATATTTATTATTCCATTTGGATAGTCGAATAGTTGAGATAATAGATATTTAGAGTAAGGACTAATATAGTGAATAATTTCAGGACGATAGGCAATATTTTCTAATAATATTTTTGCATCATAAGCTTGTTGTTGTATAGTGGGTAAGTTATTATTTAAAAATAACTTACGCCACTCAATGAGTTTCTGAGTACCAATATATTTATTCTCCTCAAAATAATTATTAACTTTTTTATTAATAATAGGATCAAATTTAATTTGATCTATTTTTTTCAAATCTAATAAATTGTTTTCATCAACTAGATAGCTTTGTAAATGATAAGCATATTTATGGCTTTGATTATTGAGATCAATTTTCTCTGTCACAATATCCATTAACAAACTTTGTTCAATAGGAATATTGTTAATATATAACTGTTTTATTTCATTATTATAATTAAATCGATATAATTTTTTATGATCAGCAGCAAGCACATATTGTTCATTTATATATTCTGATGAAAACCATGGTAACTGATAATTTTCTTGCTGATAAGTTGATACAGTACTATTTATGGCTCTTTTTGCTAAATTTATTGCAGTTTCATTGGCAATACCAGTTGGATCATAAGGATTAGCAAGTTGTCCTAAGGCTTGCTGAGAAAAGAAACAAACTTCAGCCGGAATATTTAGACTAAGGTACAGCTTTACTTCACTAAGCGTATCTACTAGTTTTGCCGATGTCATTCCTTCGAATAGAGATTGTTCCTCATACGTCACAATATTACCTAATAATAGCCATTTTTTAATCCCTGTATTATTTAATTTATTTAAATCACCATATTCTAAGATTGCTGTATTTGAATTTTTATCTATTTGGAAAATAAAAGTATTTTCTGGATTATCCT
The DNA here is from genome assembly GCF_020268605.1 of Arsenophonus apicola. Taxonomy (NCBI): domain Bacteria; kingdom Pseudomonadati; phylum Pseudomonadota; class Gammaproteobacteria; order Enterobacterales; family Morganellaceae; genus Arsenophonus; species Arsenophonus apicola. The sequence continues at coordinate 1,303,039 of NZ_CP084222.1, read as the reverse complement.
TAGCTAATAACTCAGCCTGTAGACGAAATTTTTTATCGCCAGAAAAACGAAAGATTATTTGTGAGCTATTTTTATTTAATATTTCTGCTGATTTACCTTTTATATTTTCTGCATTTACTTTTGCCCATAATGGCACATTAGAAATATTTTCTCCATTTAACTTATCAATTAATAAACCAATATCATAATTATTATTTATTCGATTCTGATTAGCAAAATAATCAGTAAATATTTTAAATGCCTCGTTATCATAAGCAATTATTTTTAGCAAATCTAAATTTAACTTGCCATCAAAATAATGAAAATATTGGCTAAGATAATTATCATAATTATTTATTATACTTGATAACGAAACATCGCCTGCATGTATTTGTCGTAAAAGATATAAAATTAAAGCTTCACCATTAATGATAATTTCACCACTATTATTATCTTTTTGATACTGATTCTTATAGTATTTTGCCGGCTGTTTACTATCTGTACTCTCATCCAAATAAACTACTTTCCTACCATTGTAATGAATAGCTAAATCTTTAGTATAGGCCACTATGGTAGATTTAAAATCTTTATGCCAAAACTCCTGACTGATATTGAGAGCAAAATTATCCAGTAAATTATTTTGATCAAGCTTACAACCCAATAAGATTATTTTTTCTGGTTCATTATTGACTAATAATGTTTCTTTTAATTTTTTTAGTTTATCAACTATGGTATAAGCACTTTGATTAGCAAATACTCGTTGTTTTTTCTGTTCATCAAAACGACCATGCCCAATTAGTAACCAACGGCTATTGCTAGTTAACAGTTTATCAATATCACCATATACTAGTCGATATTGATTATTTTCCAGATCATATTGAATTAATATTGTATTATTTGGATGTTTACCAATTAAATTTGCCGCCGCTTTATTAATAATTTCTTCACCTTCTAGCTGGATGATAACATTATAAAGATTATTAGCTTGTGCTAGCTGTGGCTTTACTAATTCCATTTTATTTTGCTGAGGAATAAGTTCCGGATTAACTCTTGGATCCCACCAATTATCAAGTTTCATTGGTGCAATATCACCCAAATCCTCATTATTATGAAGTTCAAATAATTCAACGGGAAATTGTTCACGCGACAATATAGCAATAGGATCGGAGAGATAAAATTCTAATAGTTCTCTTCTATTCGGCAAACGATCAATAATGTCGCTACCATTGATTATTTTACGGATCTTATAATTTTCATTAGTTATACGTACATGAAGATTATTATCTGATAATGCTAAAATATTTTTATGTTGGCTAGTAAAGAATTTTAATATTTCATCAACTGAAAGAGAATCCATCAAAATATTAATACGTTTTGGTTTATGTTTTTCACTAATAAATTCTATAAGTGTAGTTCTAGTATTATCATTAAATTTTTTAAAATTAATTTTAGTTTTTAAATCAAGAATAAATCTATTCTGATTTTCACAAAAGATCTTATTGGTTGTTATATTAATTAAGTTTTCATCTAATTTAGGTAAAATTGCCTGTTCGGTAATCTGCTCATTATATTCCATTTCAGAAATAAATACATCAATAGTTCCATCATGGAATCCAATAAAATTATAGCTATCCCGTCTAATCTTAACAATATAATTTAAAAAATCAATAAATATATCTTTATCTTCTATCTGTATTACCCCATTATTAGGGTCAAAAAAAGCATAAATTAATTTTCCTGTTTTACTATTTTTCTCTATTACAATAGCCATCATATGGTCTACAGAGCAAAATTCATAATATTTATTTTTATCTATATCATCAATGTCTATATTTTTTTTGATAAACTCATCAATATTAATTTCATTAAATATATATCTTTGACTATTATTTATTGTTTTTAACCCTCTATCATTATAGTACTTGATATATTTTTCAATATACTTCTTTTTAAGAGAAATAAATGCATTTTCAGGAAAAATTTAATTTCCTCAGTATTATAATTCTCATTATCTAATTAACGTGTTATCTCAACAAATAGTTCTTTGAACCAATATCTATTTTTACGTAAACTTTGCATTTCACTTTCATATGAAATAACTTTTTCCATATAATTGGATATAGTCTCACTTAGATCTTTGTGTGGCCAAAATGGGTATGCGGGATAATAGCTGGCCATATCCATCATATCAAAAGATTCCCGCTGCCGCTTAGCCAAATCAATTAATAAACGATTAAATTTTTCTTGCGCATGAATTTTTCTTGCCTGAAGCATGGCTTTAAAAAGAGGAGGATCGTAGGGAGAGATCTGTTTATCTAAAATTTTTGCCAAATATTTTATACTGGCCAGGTAGTTTTTACCTTGTTCTAAACCTCCCTGACGAACATGTGTTAAATATTCCGAACTAATCGCTGCGCATAAACCTGTAATACCTTCGGTAATCTTACTATCGTTAGCTGCGACAAATTTACTAAAAATAAATAATAATTTATCTTCAAACTCATTATAGATATATTTATCTTGTGAAAAACTAATATCAAAAAAATATTTCATAATATTTGGCATAGTACCTTACCTTATAAATTATTATTTTTTAAAAGTCAAAGTAGATGCCATTAATAACAAAAAATAAAAAAAATAAAAGAGAGTAGTTTATTTTTTAACAAGCAAAAATTAAATAGAAATTTAGGATGATATATAAAAACAAATTAATTTAGTAATATATTTTTATATATTACCATTTTGAAAATTTCAATTAAAAGTAAACCATTAAATTTTTATAATTAAATAATAATATTACTAGAGATAACATCAAATATTAAACCTAATTATAAAATGATTTAATTGTTGCTAAATGGTATGACAGATCTTTAAATTTATGATTTTGTTTTTCATCCCAAATTATAGGTTAATAAGTTTTTAAAATATTGGCACTCTTTTGGCTATTAATAATTTCATCATGTCGAGATGATATTAACATACATTTATGTTTGTTTTTTTGCCTGAAATTATCTACACATTTAGTCATAATATCTAAATACTCTTCTGGCCGGGTAATTTTTCCTATCATGTTTTCATAAGGAAATAGATTGGGATTGATCATTAATTGTTTTATATTACATAAAAATCCTATCCGCTCAGCCCAAAACCCGCCTAAGCCAATACCACAAATTAAAATTGGCTCTTCAGTAACACTTTGAATATTTTTATCAACTTCCTTAAGTAAGTGTTGCATATCATGCCGGGGATATAGAGTACTGTAACTGACAAGACGCACATCCGGATCTATAAATTGTAATTGCATTATTTTTTCGTGGTTACCAGGACTAGTTGAATCAAAACCATGTAAATAAATAATCATATCTACCTCTGCCATTCTTCCCACAAGGACGTTAATGCTAAATTCGCCGCTTGCCAGCGTGGTGTTTTTTGCAATTCAGCTAAAGAGTATGGCTGTGCATGATGAAAAAGATTTACCGTTTGGTTATATTTTTCATTCGGTAAACTATCTAATACATTTATTGCACCGACACGATTATTGCAAATAAGTAGCCTATCACAGCCAGCATTAAGAGCAGCCTGTGCCCGCTCGGCATATCCTCCCATAATCGCCGCTCCGGCCATAGAAAGATCATCAGAAAATATTGTTCCGCTAAATCCTAGCTGTTGGCGCAACACTGATTTTAACCAATAGGCCGAAGCACTCGCTGGCCGTTCATCAATTTTAGTATAGATAATATGCGCTGGCATTATGGCATCAAGTAAACCTCGTTGAATAAAATAACTAAAAATTTTCATATCATGTGAACTGAGCTGAGCTAGTGCACGCTCATCAATTGGTGTCTGTTTATGGGAATCTCCGCTAACCGCTCCATGACCTGGAAAGTGTTTACCTGTTGTTTTCATTCCTGCAGCATGCATACCTGTAATAAAAGCTTCAGCCATCACAATAGCGATATCAAGTTGTTGATGAAAAGAACGATCACCAATCGCAATACAATAATGCCCAATATCCAGCACTGGTGCGAAACTGAGATCAATATCCATCGCAATCATTTCTGCTGCCATTAACCAGCCAGCTTCTGCTGCTAATTTAGCCGCTATATCCTGATCGTTAAGTGCAGCAAAAGCTTGTGCCGCAGGTAGCGCAGTAAATCCTTGCCGAAATCTTTGCACGCGGCCACCTTCTTGATCGACAGTGATAAGTAAACGGTTATGCGCTGCATGGCGAATTTGGCGGACAAGCTCTCTCAGTTGCTCAGGATCATGATAATTGCGGGTAAAAAGAATAATACCACCAACTAGTGGGTGGTTTAGAATTTCACGCTCTTCAGCCTCTAATTCAAATCCCTCAAGATCTAATATAATCGGTCCCATAAATTACCTGCTTAATATCATACTTTATGAACACTGTTTAATATCAGTATGCTCAAACTAAGCCTAACCCTGCTCTAATAGGTTGCGCCAATACCAAGTATTGCGGATTTTTTGTCTGCATCCAGCGAACTTCATACCACATCATTCTCATATAATTAACCCATGGCTGCCATAAGGCAATTAGTTGATTTAATATATAAAAATCTTTATATGCATGTGGCTGCTGACAATAATAGTGCAAAAATTGGTGTTGGGCATTTTTATCCCAATCATTTGTCGCGAATAACGTTGCCAAAGCAAAGGCCAGATCACAGTCAGCAGCATATTCCCAATCTAACAGTTTTAAAACTCCATTCTCAGCCAATAGAACATTTCCACTATGGATATCAAGATGGGCGAGCACTTTTTTGCTGGTTTTAGGTTGGCGGGTATGTTGAAAAAAATGATGTAAATTTAACCAATCAGCTGATAATCTGCGTCGGTCTATTTGATACCAGTAACTGGCTAAATGTTGTTTAAGATGCAGTGAGTAACCCGATAATGGATAGGAATGCAGTGAGGCCAGTCTACGACCTAGTGGTTGATATAATTCTTGTAAACTCGTGCTTGTATCAGTAACCACCTCGCCTGCAAGCCATTCTAATAATAACCAGTCATTATTAGCCCCGATTATCTGGGGAGCAGCAACAAACTGCGTAAGCAGACGTAATATTTTACGCTCTCTTTGTCGATTAATACCTAATAAACGCTCATTTTTTCCTGCAAAACGGGCTATCAATTTAATATTTGGGCTTGCTTTAACATAGAAACTTCCTCCGCTTGCCCCTGGTAATGCTTTAATTTGCCACTTATTAGCGGCTATTGTCGGGTATTTTTGTAATAACAAAATTATAAGTGTTTCTTTTTTATTCAATGCGATTTGTTCCCGACCATAGGATCTCACCCGTTTGTGCTCCCATTAACTGCATTTCAATTTCACTCTGTTGTTGATTACCAGAAATAACTGAATAAAGCACATAATCAGCTTGTACATAACGCGCTAAGCCGATAGCTTTACTTCGCGTAACTAAACTGTCTTCCTGAGATAAGCCCAAAGCTTTACGGGCATTTGCCACCACATCTTGTGGAACTAATTTGAATACATTTTGGTTATTAACAGCATCAATAATGGCGTCGGTTGCTGGCATTAATTGAATTGACATATTGGTATTATTTTTTATTGAATCAATCAATAACACTTTGCCTGACTCAACCCCTGGGGCTTGCACCAATTGATTGGCTAAAGGAATAACCGTGGTTGACCAATCTACTGTTTTTAATTTTGGTAGTTGCGGTACAGTATCTGGCGATGTTGGTGTTATTGGTTGCTCGTTAGGCTCAGTGGGTTCGATTGTAATGACAGGTGCCGGTTTTTTACTCGTTATCGATGAGCAACCGACTAATAGGAATGTCACGACCATAAGTTGAAAAATACGTCTCATTTACTCTTCTCCTGTATACCTTAAATTGCAAGGTAAACTGAATAATAAAGCCTGTGCCAAAATAGCAATATAAATTGCTTTATAATTAAAAGAGTAACCAACAAAACGTTAGTTGTCTCTTTAATAACAAATCCACAAAATAACAATTTAAAAATTTATTTATACTTTTTTGTTAATAGCGGCCCTAAGGGATGACCACCGACTAAATGCATATGAATATGGAAAACTTCCTGACCGGAATGTTGGTTACAATTCATAATTAAACGGTAGCCGCTATCAGCAATACCTTCCTGCTCAGCAATCTTTGCCGCGACTGTGATCATATGGCCTAATGTTTGTTCATGCTCAGGTTTCACATCATTGATGGAAGCGATCAAAATATTGGGAATAATTAAAATATGCACTGGTGCCTGTGGTTCTATATCCCTGAAGGCTGTCACTAAATCATCCTGATAAACAATATCAGCAGGAATTTCACGACGTATAATTTTACTAAAAATTGTTTCTGCTGCCATAATTTCATCCTTTAAATCTTTTTATGAAGTTGCAAGCGGGTTAATCACGTTTAATGGTTAAATGAAAAAGATCACAAAAATTTTGCGTAGTAGCTCGCGCAATTTCTTCAATATCTACGCCTTTTAATTGAGCCAAAAACTGCGCCACATTTCTTACATAAGCTGGCTGATTTTCTTGGCCGCGATAGGGAACGGGCGCCAAGTAAGGTGCATCGGTTTCAATCAAAATGCGATCTAAGGGCACCATACGTGCAGCTTGGCGGATCTGTTCGGCATTACGAAATGTCATTATACCGGAAAATGAGATATAAAGCCCTAAATCTAATAATGCTTTAGCCATCCGCTCATCCTCCGTGAAACAGTGTAAAACCCCACCGCAATCAGCAATCTGTTCTTCTTTTAATATTGTTAATGTGTCTTGCTGGGCTGCTCGCGTATGAATAATAACGGGTTTGTTTAATTGACAACCTATACGAATATGTTGACGAAAAGCGGTTTGTTGTAATTTAGCATTCTCACTTTGGTAGTGATAATCCAAACCTGTTTCACCTAATGCAACAACTTCAGAGCCTGACGCTAAGCAGGCTAGTTCATCAAAATCATAACCTTTATTAAGATCAAGTGGATGTATACCGCATGAAAATGCCACATTGTCACGCTGACCAATCTGCTTTTTCATACTAATGAAGCCCGGCAGCGTGGTCGCAATAGCCAGAATATATTTTACCTCGTTTGCTGCCGCTTTTGCGATAAAATCATCGATATCTTTATGCTTATTCTTATAATCTAAACAATCGAGATGACAGTGAGAATCAACTAAAAACATAATAAACTCTTTTAATTTTGGTGATATAGTGCGCGCTGCCAGTTAATTAACTGAGATGCCAATCGTAATTCCTGATTTAACCCCATCACTGACATTAATTGATAACGACAACTTTGCCATTCCATCGCGCTTTTTAATAAGACATCAGCAGTATTAATAGCGGCCAATTTAGTAATTAATGATGGCTGATCTTGATTAACACAGTAATTACCTGCTTGCTGTTGATATTTTACTGCATCTAACAATAGACTTATCAACCAATTGATCCGTTCGACTGCATCTGGCTGATCCAATTCAGGTAACCAACTGAAAAGTGTCTTAGTTGCTAAATGTTGCATCAGTGATTGGCAGAATTGCTTTCTTTTTTGCCAATTTTCTGGCTGTAACAGGGCTAACGCAGCCAGAGGTGCTGCCGCATTAAGTTTTATGGCCGTTTCAATATCAACTAACGCTAACGATATTTTTTGTTTTTGTAGCCAAGAAATAGCCGTTTTATGCTCCGGCGCAGGAAGATAATAATAGAAACAGCGACTACGTAAAGTAGCTAGCAATAGTGCAGGATCACGACACTCTAACAAAAAATAGGTATTGTTCGTCGGTTCTTCTAAAGTTTTCAATAACGCATTACTTGCCGCTTCGGTTAATGCTTCAATACGAGGAAACCAAATAACTTTAGCGCCACCTTGCTGTGCATGGCTAACTAAAACTTCGGTTAAATAACGAATACTTTCAATACCTATCGTATTTTTACCCTTCTCGGCGTCAATTTTATACCAGTCTGGATGCGTCTTTGCTAACATTAGTTGACAACTATGACAACTACCACAGCTTTTCATCGCCGACGGCTGTTGGCATATTAGCCATCGGCTAATAGCATAAACGAGTGCCTCACTTCCCATTCCAGCATTAGCATGTAACAACAATGCATGATGCCCTTGCTTGTTTTGGTGCATAGCAATTATTTGTCTATATGCATGATTTAACCATGGATACCAGTTCATTTTACTTGCCTTGAGCTGTCAACCAATTCAATAATGCATGGCGAATGGTTTTTTGCACTTCTTCTAATGATTGGTTAGCATCAATTGTGATGATTGTGTCATCTTCAGCGGCTAATTCAAGGTAGCGCTGACGGGTTCGTTTAAAAAAGTCTAATGACTCTTTTTCTATCCGATCTAGTTCACCACGCTCCCGCGCTCGCTGCAAGCCTAGAGCAGGTTCTATATCAAGATAGAGTGTTAGATCAGGTCGAAAATCATCCAGGATGCTATTACGTAATACTTTCATTAAGTTGGGGGAAAGCCCACGTCCTCCACCTTGATATGCTTGTGATGAGAGATCATGGCGATCACCAATAACCCATCTTCCCTTTGCCAAAGCGGGCTTGATAACATTTTCAATCAATTGGATACGCGCGGCATAAAGCATGAGTAGCTCCGCTTTATCAGTGACTTTTTCCTCAGCCGTACCATGCTTAATTAATTGACGCAATTTTTCTGCTAACGGTGTTCCTCCTGGCTCCCGGGTAAAATCAATCTCAGTTATTCCTATCTTAGCAAGTGTTTCTACAACCGTTTTTATCGCAGTAGTTTTTCCTGCGCCTTCAAGACCTTCAATAACTATATAACGACTTTTCATTCATTTTTATCTTTTGTCTGACGATAATGTTTAACCGCCTGATTATGATCATTAATATTGGTAGTAAAAGTATGCCCACCATTACCCGTGGCAACAAAATAAAAATAACCAGTTTCATCAGGATGAGCTGCTGCTTTAATTGAAGCTCTGCCGGGCATAGCAATTGGCGAAGGTGGCAAACCAGCAATCAAATATGTGTTATAAGGACTTGATTTATTTAAGTCACTACGATAGAGCACCCCACGGTATTTATCACCTAAACCATATATAACAGTGGGATCCGTTTGCAGCCGCATTTTTTTCTTTAATCGATTAATAAAAACTGATGCTACTTTAGCTCTCTCCGTATCAATCCCCGTCTCTTTTTCAATAATTGAAGCCATAATTAACATTTCATATGGTGTTTTATATGGCAGATTAGCCGCCCGTCCTTGCCATTCATATTCTAGCGCCATTAACATTCTCTGATGCGCGCGCTTTAATATATCAATATCACTCATTCCCGCTGTGTAATAATAAGTATCTGGATAAAACCTCCCCTCTAATAATTGGCCAGATGCTAACCCTAGATCCTGCGCTAATTTATCCGTAGATTGATTGCCAATAGTCTGTTTTAAATAAGGGGCTTGCTGTAATAATTTTTTCCAATCTTCGAAGCGAGAACCTTCAATGAACAGCAAACTAAATTGCGCCTCTTTACCAGCAGAAAACATTTTTAACATTGACCGCAAAGACATGCCAGGATTTAATCGATATGTTCCCGCTTTAAATTGCGCTAATGGGGGTTCCAGTTTCAGTAACCATTGAAAAATATCCGTCGGATTTATGATTTTCTGTTCTGTCAACAATAATTCTAATCCTGCTCGCCCTGTACCTGCAGGTAAAGTAAAAATAGTAGTTTCATCAATATTAATCGCTGTATCAGCGTAATTTTGTATCTGACGATAAAATGTATAAAGAATACAGCCACTCAATATTAATAAAAAAATAATCGACCACAATATACGTCTTGCATACTTCATTTAACACTCGTTTCCTAATATTACACTACAAAAATTAATCTAATATTAATCGCAAAATTAATTCAACCTCAAACAATATGGCAAAAGAAAATTGAATAACTCACGAGAAGAATAGTGCCATACGGGTTGCTTTGTCTGAGTTAAAATACGGTTAACCGATAATATAGGCATTAAAGCATTGGTAATTATTACCTCATCGCTATACGCCAATATATTAGGATAGTCGCTGATATAGAAAAGTTCATAATCAGTATCAGATAAACAGGCAATAACCTGTTTGCGCATTATACCTTCAACACCAGCGTGATCTAAATTTGGCGTATAAATTTGTTTACCTTTACGCAAAAAAATATTTGCTGCACAACATCCAATCAATATGCCATTCGTGTCCGTCACAATAGCTTCATCAACATTCAATAACTCAATTTGTTGCTTTATTAATATTTGCTCTAAGCGATTTAGATGTTTAATGCCAGCCAAATAACGATTGTTATTTACAGTTATTGAACTCAACGCTAAATCAATACCTGTTTGCTGTTGACTTAAATAAATAGCTGGATAATCAGTTAACGAAATAATGACTGTTGCTTTGTTGAAGCCCGCTAAGCTATACCCTCGCCCACCTTCACCACGACTAACAATAACTTTAATAACTGCTAAATCCTTTTTATTCAATTGCGCTATCTTGTTTATATCAGCAACCAATTTTTGCCAATCCGGTGTAGGTAAAAGTAGTTGTTTAACCCCTTTTTGTAATCGATAAATATGATGCGACAATAAGGCAGGTTGATGCCCAACCACCCGGATTGTTGTAAAACAGCCATCACCAAATTGAACAGCTCTATCCTCTACAGAAATATTATTTCGCTGCTCACCATTAATCCAACATATCATTTTGTTAACTTATTTTTCAAACTGAATACCTACTATTTATCGCTACAGTTTATGAGAAATTGCCTATTTACAGCAATAAAAAAGCCTCAACTTAAGTCAAGTTGAGGCCTATTTATAAGAAAATATCAATTAATTAACTTTACGGAAAATAATCGAGCCATTTGTACCACCAAAACCAAAAGAATTGCATAATGCATACTGCATATCTTTAACTCTACGTGCCATTTCAGGTACAAAATCTAGCGGGCCTGTCTTCACTAATTTATCTAATTTACTATCGAGATTTTCAAGGTTAATCGTTGGTGGAATAAGTTGATCTCTTAACGACAAAATCGTAAAAATAGCTTCAATTGCACCTGCTGCTCCTAATAAATGACCGGTCATCGATTTAGTCGAGCTAACCATTATTTTACTCTGGCCTGTGTAAATCGACGCAACTGCACGCGCTTCAGCAATATCTCCTGCTGGTGTAGATGTACCATGAGCGTTAATATAACCTATTTTCTCGGCTTCTATACCTGCATCGTGTAATGCATTTATCATAGCCAGTGCTGCACCTTCACCATTCTCTGGTGGTGACGTCATATGATAGGCATCACTACTCATGCCAAAACCAGCTAATTCAGCATAAATTTTAGCGCCTCGAGCTTTAGCATGTTCATACTCTTCCAGCACCAAAATACCGGCTCCATCACCTAATACAAAACCATCTCGCTCCTGATCCCAAGGGCGGCTTGCTCGCTCAGGTTCGTCGTTACGTCTTGATAAGGCTTTAAGGGCACCAAATCCAGCAATTCCTAAAGATGTACTTGCTTTTTCTGCGCCACCTGCCAGCATGATATCAGCGTCACCATAAGCAATAATACGCGCGGCATGACCAATATTATGCACCCCTGAAGTGCAAGCAGTAGCAATAGAGATAGTGGGGCCTTTAAAACCATAAATAATACTTAAGTGCCCAGCTACCATGTTGATAATGGTTGAAGGGACAAAAAAAGGACTTACTTTACGTGGACCATTAGTCAGCAAATCATTACAGTTTTCCTGGATTAGACCTAATCCGCCAATGCCAGAACCAATTGCGGCTCCAATACGATGCGCATTTTTTTCTGTAATTTCTATGCCTGCATCTTTGATAGCTTGTTTACCCGCAGCAAGCCCATATTGAATAAAAAGATCCATCTTGCGCGCATCTTTGGCCGAAATACCATAATCTTCATGCTTAAAATCTTTAACTAGACCGGCGAACTTGGTTGTATAGTTTTCAGTGTTAAAATGCTCTATAAGGCTGATGCCACTCTGTCCAGCACATACAGCATTCCAAGATGATTCAACTGTGTTGCCGACAGGAGATAACATGCCGAGTCCAGTCACAACTACTCGACGCTTAGACACGTATATCCTCCAGAAAAAGAAATAAGTTTTGGTGAAAATATAGGCGGTCGATTGACCGCCTGAATATGTGCATAAATGCTCTCTATAATTAAATTTGCGGCTTATGCTTGATGAGCATTGATATAATCAATAGCAGCTTGCACTGTCGTGATTTTTTCCGCTTCTTCATCAGGAATTTCAGTATCAAACTCTTCTTCTAATGCCATTACTAGTTCAACAGTGTCAAGAGAATCCGCACCTAAATCCTCAACAAATGAAGCATTATTTTTAACTTCCTCTTGTTTAACACCTAACTGTTCACCAATTATTTTCTTAACACGTTCTTCTATAGTACTCATACTATTTAAATTCCTATTAAAACTCGCTTTCACGATGATTTTCGTAGTTTAGATACAGGAAAGGCACAACCCAATCCTGGCTATTCGAACCTGATTTCGCATTATTATATGCTATTTTAGCATTAATCATGCAAATGATTCATTGGTTTTTAAATCATACACATGCCACCATTGACATGTAATGTTTCACCCGTGATGTAAGCCGCCTCATCAGAAGCTAAGAATGCTACAGCACTGGCAATTTCTTTTGCATCACCGAGCCGCCCCACAGGAACATTAGCTAAAATGCCTGCTTGCTGTTCGTCTGTCAACGCTCGAGTCATATCCGTTTCTATAAAACCAGGAGAAACAACATTCACCGTAATACCACGGGTAGCTACTTCACGCGCTAACGATTTACTAAAAGCGATAACACCTGCTTTAGCCGCTGCATAATTTGCCTGTCCAATATTACCCATTGTACCGATCACTGAGCCAACAGAGATAATGCGCCCATAACGTTTTTTCATCATTGAACGCATTATAGCTTTGGATAAACTAAAGATCGAAGTTAAGTTTGTATCAATAACTTTGTTCCACTCTTCTTTTTTCATTCGCAGCAATAGATTATCACTGGTAATACCTGCATTATTGACTAAAATATCAATTTCACCAAATTCTTCACGAATTTTAGATAGAGTAGTATCAATAGATTCAGTATCTGTCACATTCAAGACATAACCTTTACCTTTATCACCAAGATAGCTACTAATCGCCTTAGCACCTTCTTCGCTTGTAGCGGTACCAATTACTTTTGCACCACGTTCAGCCAACAGTTCAGCTATTGAGCGCCCGATACCACGACTAGCTCCAGTTACCAAGGCTATTTTTCCATCAAAACTCATGTTTTCCTCAATTATCTATCAACGCAGCGTTTAATGATGCCCTATCATTAATTGCTGCTGAATTAATCGTACTCACAATGCGCTTAGTTAAACCAATCAATACTTTACCTGGCCCTATTTCTAATAGTTGCACGATCCCTTGCTCCGCCATGAATTCGATGGTTTCAACCCAGCGTACAGGATTATACAGCTGCCTGACTAAGGCATGCCGAATGCCGTCTACCGAATTTTCGATTTTAACATCAACATTATTTACAACAGCGATGTTAGGTTTATTAAACACAACTTCTTCTAATGCTTGTGCTAATTTGTTTGCTGCGGGCTGCATTAAAGCACAATGTGAAGGTACACTGACCGCCAATGGCAAAGTACGTTTTGCCCCAGCAGCTTTACATAAGGCTGCTGCTCTCTCAACAGCACTCTTTTCACCTGCAATGACAACCTGTCCAGGCGAATTAAAATTAACAGCCGAAACGACTTGACCTTGCGCAGCTTGCTGGCATGATGCTAATACCGATTCATTATCTAGACCAATAATTGCATACATAGCACCCATTCCTGCCGGTACAGACTCTTGCATCAATTGCCCGCGTAGTTCTACTAATTTGACAGCGGACTTAAAATCGATGACGTCGGCACAAACCAATGCAGAATATTCACCTAAACTATGGCCTGCCATAAGTTTAGGCATTTTGCCTTTTTTTTCCTGCCATACTCGAAAAATTGCCACAGATGCGGTTAAAAGTGCTGGCTGCGTTTTCCAAGTCTTATTTAACTCTTCTTCTGAGCCATTCTGAACCAAATCCCATAAATCATATCCTAAGACATCAGAAGACGCAGCAAACGTTTCCTCTACTACGGTAAACTCTTTTGCTAAATCAGCTAACATACCTAGAGATTGAGAACCTTGGCCAGGAAAGATCATTGCAAAATTAGACATTTTTATTTTCCTGTATAACTTAAAAACGGATCAGCGCTGAACCCCAAGTAAAACCGCCGCCAAATGCTTCAAGCAATACCATTTGGCCGCGCTGAATACGGCCATCTCTGACAGCTTCATCAAACGCTGTCGGTACTGAAGCCGCTGAAGTATTACCATGTCTATCCAGAGTAATAACCACTTTATCAATTGGCATAGCCAGTTTTTTTGCTGTTGCTTGAATAATGCGTAAATTAGCTTGATGAGGGACTAACCAATCTAATTTTGATTTATCGAGCGCATTTTTTTCTAATGTTTCATCCACAATATTGGCTAACTCATTCACCGCTACCTTAAAAACCTCATTACCCGCCATGGTCACATATGTTGGCTCGGCGTGTTTACTATGCTCTTGATGACGTAAAGTTAACAAATCACCATAATTACCATTGGCATGTAAATGAGTTGACAAAATCCCAGGCTCTTGTGAACAACCGACAACAATTGCACCCGCGGCATCACCAAATAAAATGAGTGTACTACGATCATTCGGATCTAATACGCTTGATAATACATCAGAACCGATAACTAATACCTTTTTCGCCATCCCCGTTTTAATAAACTGATCACTAATACTTAATGCATAAGTAAAGCCAGCGCATGCAGCAGCAATATCAAATGCGGCGCAGTTTGGAATACCTAATATTTGCTGAATTTGACACGCTGCACTAGGAAAAGCATGAGTCGAAGAAGTCGTTGCGACAATGATTAAATCAATTTCATTAGCTGCAATGCCTGCCATTTCCAACGCCTTTTGCGCAGCTTTAGCGCCCATTGTAGATACGTTATCTTCTCCTGTAGCAATACGGCGTTCTTTAATCCCTGTACGGGTAGTTATCCATTCGTCAGAGGTATCTACCATTTTTTCTAAATCAGCATTCGTACGAATCTGTACAGGCAAATAACTGCCAGTACCTAAGATTTTTGTATACATTTTGCTTTAATCACTCTTGGGTAGTAAGGTATTCAAGCGAGTCGCAATTCTATTAGGAATTTGCTTTTCTACCGCCTGAATCGCCTGTTCAATTGCAGCCTTAAATGCTTTTTGGTTTGCCGCTCCATGACTTTTAATTACAATGCCCTGTAATCCTAAAAGTGAAGCACCATTATATTGATCAGGATCCAGGTGCCCAAAACGTTTTGTGATACGTTTTTGTAACCAAGGTTTAATCAACTTCATCAGCCACGATGAGATCTTATTTTCTGTAGTTGAAGACTTTACTAAAGATAAAATAACGCGTATTACACCTTCCATTGTTTTCAACGTCACATTACCTGCGAAGCCGTCACAAACGAATACATCAGTTTTACCCGTCAATAATTCATTACCTTCTACATAACCAATATAATTTATAGAAGACGTTGCTTTTAATATTGAGGCGGCTTCGCGGATATTATCTAAGCCCTTACTTTCCTCTTCACCAATATTTAATAACGCTACGCGTGGATTGCTTATATTAGCAATCTCTTCAGCCATTACTGCGCCCATCACGGCAAATTGTACTAGCATTTGGCTATGGCAGTTAACATTAGCGCCTAAATCAAGTACAACGGTTTTACCATGTTTTTGATTTGGCAAAATCGTTGTCAGCGCTGGCCTTTCAATACCATGTATGGTTTTCAATATGAGTTTTGCTAACCCCATAAGTACACCAGTATTTCCAGCACTAATACATGCTTGAGCCTGACCAGACTTCACTAATTCTAACGCAATCCGCATTGACGAGCCTTTACTTTGTCTAATTGCTTGTAACGGCTTGATATCATTAGCAATAGCATATTCTGCAGGTATAATTTGCAAACAATCACGCAGCTCAGCAGGCTGATCTGCAAGCAGTGGGTTTAAAATTTCGGGAATACCGACCAGTAATAATCTTAACTGTGGGTTAGATGCAAGTGCCTGCAACGCAGCAGGCACAATGATATGAGGACCTTTGTCCCCACACATCGCATCTAATGCTAAGATTAAATTAGCCAAGGCATTAATCGTTTAATAATTAACACAACAATTATTTATTAATAACCTTGCGACCACGGTAGTAGCCATCAGCAGTCACATGATGACGCAAATGGCTTTCACCAGAAGTTTTATCTACTGACACTTCAGCAGTTGTCAATGCATCATGTGAGCGACGCATACCACGTTTAGAACGAGTGGGTTTATTTTGTTGTACGGCCATTGACCTTACTCCTTAAGTACTTTTTTTTAAACTAGCTAATACGGCAAAAGGATTTGGCTTTTCTGCCTCGTTAGGCAGCTCACCAAAAACCATATCCGCGTCGGACACTTCACAGCGTTCAGAGTTATGAACTGGGATCACCGGCAAAGAGAGGATTATTTCATCTTCAATCATTGCTAGCAAATCTATTTCACCAAATTGATCAACAGTGATTGGCTCATACTCTTTAGGTAATAACGCAATCCTCTCATCATCAATGACAGGACTAAAACAATAAGTGACATGAACATGATGGTTAAAATTTTTACCACAACGTTCACATTTTAACGTGACATCAACATCAGAATCACCTTTTATGACAACTAAATGTTGATTATCTATTGCAAACGACAGTTCACAAGTTACATCACTATCTATACTTACTACTGATCCTACGACACGCAAAACTTGTTCAGGTGAATAATATCCTGAATAATCCAATTTTTTTTGTGCTGCGCGAAGCGCATCAATCGTTAAGGGTAATTTTACCTTTTGCATAAGGCGCGCATATTATCTTTGTAATGAGACATAGTCAAAGGAAATGGCAGCTTTTGCCTATTTTCCCATCAAATATTCGCTATTTAAGCTCTGTTTAGTTTAAAATGTCTTACCTCATTTAGCTATGCATTTTAGATATTTTATGAAATCAATTGTATTGGCGTCAATGTCATCTTCACGCTATCAGCTCCTGGAAAAGTTAGGCTTACCTTTTACTGCCGATGCAGCAAATATTGATGAAACCCCATTAATCAATGAATCAGCAACTTCTCTCGTCACTCGTTTAGCCACTGAAAAAGCAAAATCATTAGCCATTAAATATCCAACCCATTTAATAATAGGTGCTGACCAAGTGGGTCTGCTAGAAAATCAAATAATAGGAAAACCATTAACTCATACTGCGGCCTTCAAACAACTTAAGCAAGCTTCTGGTAAAAAAATCACCTTCTATACTGGCCTTTGCTTATTTGATAGTGAAACTGGAAAATTCAACACCAAATGTGAACTTTTCACCGTCCATTTTCGCCATTTAAATGATATGGAAATTGAAAATTATCTGTTAAAAGAACAACCTTACCAATGCGCGGGGGCCTTTATGTCAGAAGGGTTAGGCATTACATTATTTGAAAAACTGGTGGGACGGGATCCTAATACTTTAATTGGGTTACCTTTAATTAGTTTAATCAATATGTTACGCACACACGGCATCAATCCTCTCAATTAATAATATCACTGCATACAAAAAGCAAACCGGTTGATAATTCAATCTGGTTTGCTAATTTGATTAGCTATGCACTATTGCTTACGTAATATTGCTAAACAGCTTTTAAGTTGTTGGTCTAGAGGGGCGTTAAAAGTTAATTTTTCCCCACTGGCGGAATGGATAAACATTAATGAACTCGCATGCAAAAAAAGTCGTTTTAAACCAGTAATAATTAACTGTTGATCAAAATCGAGATCACCATAACGGTTATCACAGGCGATAGGATGCTTTGCATATTGTGCGTGTACCCTAATCTGATGTGTCCGCCCTGTTATTGGACTGGCTTTGACTAAAGTAGCATTAGAAAAACGTTCTTCAATTTTAAAATGGGTTTCTGAATATTTACCATCGGCGCCGACTTTCACTATCCGTTCGCCACTTTGTAAAATATTTTTTAATAAAAGAGCCTGAATAACTTTAATATGCGATGGCCATTGTCCTTTTACCAGCGCAAGATACTGTTTTTGCATCTGTTTCAGACGCAACTGCTGATGTAATGCCCTGAGCGCTGAACGTTTTTTAGCTATTAATAAAACCCCTGATGTTTCGCGATCTAACCTATGTACAAGTTCCAAAAAACGTGCTTCAGGACGTAATACACGTAAAGCTTCAATAACCCCAAAATTTACCCCACTACCACCATGAACAGCCATACCGGAAGGTTTATTCAAAACCAGCAAATGTTCATCTTCGTAAATTATACAATCAGTGAGTGCGGCTACTTTATCCAATTTAGCCGAAATAACATTCTGCTGTTTCTCTGCCTGTCGAACGGGCGGTATCCTAATTAAATCGCCCGCTTGAATTTTATATTCAGGTTTAACTCTACCACTATTTATTCTTACTTCACCCTTACGAATAATCCGGTAAATCATACTCTTAGGAACGCCTTTTAAACGTGTCAATAAAAAATTATCAATACGTTGCCCTGCTTCATCATTATTGATAGTAACAAATTGAACCTGATTCTGTATTTTCATTATTTTATTACAACATTTTGTTAACATTTAAGTTTGGTAAATAGTGTGACCGAATATTATGATACCTTGTTTCCGCCTTTTTTTCTTAAACATTGTCAATTCCTTTGTCAAATGCATTTTTTTCACATTTTCCCCTATAAAAAAGCAATAAATCGCAAAAGTTATCTTGATATCTACCCATAAGCAATGGAATAATGGACAGTTGCCATAATGTTTATTAAAACAATCGTTGGCGTAATTTGAGATCTATCTATTTTATTTTGATGACACATAAACGCAGCAATGGTGTAAGACGGTGTGTAAAATCAAAATAAATTATTGAATTGTGAACAAAGGTTTACTGGATTAGCTAAACTGTACATTGAACGAATAAATTCAGCAACAGTACTAATTTAAGAATGCAGCATTTTATTTAAACGTAGCTTCACCGAAAAATTGCGTTTCAATACAACCGACAACCGCGAGGTTGACGATTTTGTAAAAGTCACGAAACCATCGGTCAACAGTAACCATTTTTAGTCGCAACTTTTTGACTTAGTAGAATAATGAGTATTTATAATGAAAAGAATGTTAATTAACGCAACTCAACAAGAAGAGTTGCGCGTTGCTCTTGTTGATGGGCAACGTCTTTATGACCTAGATATTGAAAATCCCGGACACGAACAAAAAAAAGCAAATATTTACAAAGGCAAAATTACCCGTATAGAACCTAGTTTGGAAGCAGCATTCGTTGACTATGGATCAGAAAGGCATGGATTTCTCCCAATTAAAGAAATTGCTCGTGAATATTTCCCTAGTCATTATCAACCTCACGGTCGCCCTAACATAAAGGATGTTTTAAAAGAAGGCCAGGAAGTTATTATCCAGGTTGATAAAGAAGAACGAGGAAATAAAGGGGCTGCGCTAACGACTTTTATTAGTTTAGCGGGCAGCTATCTTGTTTTAATGCCAAATAACCCTCGTGCAGGTGGAATATCACGACGTATTGAGGGTGAAGATCGCACAGAACTGAAAGAGGCATTATCCTCATTGGAGATACCCGATGGGATGGGATTAATTGTCCGTACTGCGGGTGTTGGAAAATCAGCGGAAGCGCTACAACAAGATCTACAATATCGTCTCAAGCATTGGCAAGCCATAAAAAAAGCAGCGGAAAACCGAGCCGCGCCTTTCCTAATTCATCAAGAAAGTAACGTCATTGTACGAGCCTTTCGTGATTACCTGCGCCCTGATATTGGTGAAATCCTGATTGATAATGCGAAAATTGTCGACATGGCTCGCCATCATATTGAAGCGATTGGTCGTGGCGATTTTGCAAGTAAAATTAAATACTATAGTGGAGATGTTCCCCTTTTTAGCCATTATCAAATCGAGTCACAGATTGAGTCCGCTTTTCAACGTGAGGTTCGTTTACCGTCGGGTGGTGCACTGGTTATCGACACCACTGAGGCATTAACTGCTATCGATATAAATTCATCACGTTCAACCCGTGGTGGCGATATTGAAGAAACCGCATTCAACACCAATTTAGAAGCTGCTGATGAAATTGCCCGTCAATTACGGTTACGTGATTTAGGTGGACTGATTGTTATCGATTTTATTGATATGACACCTGTTCGCCATCAGCGTGAAGTCGAAAACCGTTTGCGTGAAGCGGTACGCCAAGATCGAGCACGTATCCAAATCGCTCGGATATCACGATTTGGTCTGCTTGAAATGTCACGCCAACGTTTGAGTCCATCACTGGGTGAATCCAGTCATCACGTTTGCCCTCGTTGTAGCGGTACAGGAACAATTCGTGACAATGAATCACTTTCACTCTCTATTTTACGTTTAATCGAAGAAGAAGCATTAAAAGAAAATACCCATGAAGTACACGCGATTGTACCGGTACCCATTGCATCTTATCTACTGAATGAAAAACGTCAATCTGTCACTGAAATTGAGCGTCGACAACATAATATACGTGTCATTATTGTTCCTAACGATCAGATGCAATCACCTCATTACAATGTAATTCGCATTCGTAAAGGTGAAGAAGTTTCAGCCTTAAGTTACTATCTCGCGCAATATCACGAAGCTGAAACCAATAATCAAATAGATGATGCTGGCGGTGAGAAAAAGCTACCGGAACAACCGGCTATTTCTACTTTTGCTCTCCAATCTCAAGCAGATACAAAAAATGCCGTGGTTGTTAAGGGCAAATCAAGTAAACAGAGGAAATCAACCAACAAGCAGACTTCAACAAGTCTATTTAATCGTATTACCTCTTTCTTGAAAAAATTATTTACTCAATCCCAACCACCTATTGCAGAAACAGTAAAAAAATCGAAAAACGCTAATGACAAACGACGTAATAGTGAACGACGTAATAATCGTCGGCCAACTCAGCGTCGTGAACAGAACGACAATATAGATAACCGCCAAAATCATGGCAATACTGATGATCCGCAAACGCGTAAGAGCCGTAATCAGAAAAGTCATTTTAACGATACTCAAGATAGTGCTGCACGTGAAACTCAACAACAGCGTCGCGAACAGCGAGCTGAACGTCGCCGTCGTCAGGAGGAAAAACGACAACAGCAACTTGAGACAAAAACGCAGCCACTAGATAAGAAAGAGACTGAAACGGAAAAAACGGTCGTTGTCCCGCTCCGCCGTCAACAGCGTCAATTGGTTCAATCGGTGAGGATCACCAATAGCGTGGCAGAGCAACAAAATCTACCTATTGATAAAGAATATCAGGATATTAAGTTGCCTATTACAAATGGTGCAGACTCAGAGCCTGCTTTGTTAACTACCGCACCCATTATGCCAACTGAATCGATAGCGAAAGAAAAAACAATCAATATGCCGCATGTGACAGAACAGGCTGAATCTCATGAAGCATCTACCAATTCTGCTAATGAACGACAAGACACCATCATTCCGCGGCGATCAAGACGTTCTCCCCGTCACCTACGCGTTAGCGGACAACGTCGTCGTCGCTATCGTGATAAAAATCAGGACAAATCCTTAGTACCATTAAAAATGGCCGTTGCTTCTCCTGAATTATCTTCAGGTAAAGTCTGGATCCAGTATCCGATTAAATTAAATGAATCGCATGAAATGTCATCTAATAGCAAAAATATGATGACAATTAGTGAAAAAACAGCATCTTCTGCTAAGCCAATTGATGGTAATGACATCATCGATAAGGTTGAAACAGAAGAAAAAACAGCATCAATTAGTGAAGCGATTCAATCAACGGAAATATGGCTTTTGCCTGACCAATCAACGGCGACAGAAAGGTCTCTACCCTCTGCTGAAATATTACTTATTCCCATTAAGAATCAAGCTACTGAACAAAATGAAAAAGCTTGTCAACCACTTACTGAAGCCAAAGTGATGTCTGAAAACAGTCTTAATGTAATGGTAGAAAAGCAAGTACAAAGTGGTGCAGCAGCTGATGAGCAGCGACAAAATAGTCTATCTGTTAATGATGAATTTTTCATAGCCGATGGAATTAATAAAGATGAACATTCAGTCCAAGAAATGAGTCAGGAAAAAATAGCCATCTTATCGGATGAAAATTGTAGCCATGTTCAGCCAAATATATCTTCTGTGACTGATGTCATTGCAAAAAAAACCAATCATCGTAAGGAAAGAATTACCACGTTAAAAACAGGCAAAAAAACCGGTTTTTCCTCTGCCCCTACCACAAAGGCACCGGCGCCTGAAATTACTGAAAGCTATTTGGAAATTAAAGCTTATGTACGACCTACAATAACTTTCCATGGCAAAAATGGTGCTGGCGGTCATGTAGCAACCAATGTTGCTACATCCAAAATGTTTAAACCCAAATGATGATCAATAAAAAAATGCCCGAATTAGGGCATTTTTTATTCTGAATTTTAATTAAAACTCACTTAAGCACCTTTTATATCAAAGTCCTTTTAGTAGAATATATATGTCTCAATGGATTGTTTTTGGCGCAGGCAAAGGGATGGGTTATCTTCTCGTATAATATGGTCCTCAGCAAGGTCATTAAGTGATCTCTTTTATTCGTAATGTAAAATATAAAACACGACTAACAAAGATTGGCGCGCAATTCATTGTTGGAGATGCTTGCCAATATAACGACATAAAAAATATTTTTGCTAATATTCCTAATAACAGTATTATATTTAGTACTCTTGGTAGTAATAACTACCTAATCGGCAATCTTAATATTATCAAATCGGCCGAAATGTTAAATTTTAAACGATTATTACTCGTGACCTTTGTCGGCTGTGGTGATGGATGGAAATATCTTTCATCTAAAGCGCTTTTCGGTCTGTAATTCGCCCATAAATCGATGATAGAGAGCTACCTAAAAAACCAGTTCATTAAATTACACTATTCTTCGGCCTAGTGAGCTACTTGATTTACCTACTACAGGTAATCACCAACGGATTTAACTCCACCAAATAGGCTAGGTTACATGGCAAGATATTGCTATAGAAGAGCTGTCTAATATTGCTGAAAATAAGCTAACTTATCAACAGATCTAAACAGTAATAGCTCCAAATTTAAGTTTAAATATCAAATAACCATTACCAACCCCCTGTAGTAAAATAGTGTCACAGGGGGTTAATAAAGTTTTTTACCCGTATTATTGGCTGTCGCTATCAGGGCCGGTTTTTAATTTTTGGGTTAACTCTCGCCGCTCTTTTGATAATTCGGCGTTCTTAATATTATAATCATCGATACGATCTTCATAATCGCTACGCATATTAGCGATTATTGCTCTGATCTCTTCAATGGTCATGCCTTCTTTAATATATTCACTTAAATTATCTAACAGTAGAACTCGCTTCTGATTATCACGAATTTTTTTTTCATTATCTGCTAATTCACGTTTGATCTTATTTTTACGACGAAACATACGCACAAACTCCAGTACATTTTGGAATGACTGCTTATTTTTACTTGTCATTTCTTACACCTTTCAATAAAACATATGCATTATGAATAACAAACTACACGATACGGCGATTAACTGATTGAAACAAGCTAATTTCTAGCATTTTTACTCTGTTTTATTATCCTGGCGTTAATAATAAATTCTCTCTTTTGCTTTTATTAATTTTGTGTTATTAACAACCCAAATTAAATTAACCCAATAAATACAAATAAGTAAAATCTTCAAAATTAACGCCAATACAACAATAATTGATTACATCATGAGGATATTCAGTTCAATTATTTATTCAGATTATTGCGGATAATTTAAAGCGTAAAACTTATCTTTGATTTAGTCACCCATGAGTAATTAAAAATAAGTTAACGTGTAGAGTAAAAAAACATTCATTGTCAGATTAGAATATTTTAATATTATTAAACAATATATTGCGCTACATAAAAAATGGGAAAATATTTTGGCCAATAAGCAAAAATCCTCATTTCTGTTTCACGATTATGAAACTTTTGGGCAGCATACTGCTCTCGATCGACCCGCACAATTTGCTGGTATCAGAACTGACTCAAATTTCAACATTATCGAAGATCCACAAATTTTTTACTGTGCTCCTGCCGATGATTATCTTCCTCAACCTCAAGCAGTAATGATCACGGGTATTACCCCCCAATATGCAATAGCTCATGGCATAAATGAAGCAGAATTCGCTAAACGTATTCATGAAATATTTAGCATAGCTAATAGTTGTATTCTCGGTTACAACAATATTCGTTTTGATGATGAAGTCACTCGCCATATCTTCTATCGTAATTTTTATGATCCATATGCTTATAGCTGGCAGCAAGGTAATTCACGTTGGGATTTACTAGATGTGTTACGGGCCTGCTATGCATTACGTCCTGATGGTATTAATTGGCCTAGCAATGACGAGGGACTCCCCAGTTTTAAACTAGAACATTTAACCGTTGCAAACGGTATTGAGCATGCCAATGCGCATGATGCAACAGCGGATGTTTATGCGACTATCGAAATGGCAAAATTAATTAAGCAAGCACAGCCGAAAATGTTTGATTACTTCTTTCAATTAAGAAATAAAAATGAAGTTAAGCAATTGATTGATATTATTGCAATGACCCCGCTAGTTCATGTTTCTGGCATGTTTGGTGCAATACGAGCCAATACCAGTCTAATTGCCCCACTCGCTTGGCATCCCGAAAACCGTAATGCGATTATTGCCTGTGATCTGGCCGCAGATATTAGTCCACTGCTAACATTAGATAGTGATACACTCAGGCAACGTTTATATACGCCTAAGGCCGAGTTAGCCGGTGAATTAGCCATTCCTATCAAACTGATACATATTAATAAATGTCCCATTTTGGCCCCTGCCAACACCCTGCGGACAGCAGATGCTCAGCGCATAGCTCTTGATCTGGATGTTTGTCAGAAT
This sequence comes from Arsenophonus apicola, assembly GCF_020268605.1. Lineage (NCBI taxonomy): Bacteria > Pseudomonadati > Pseudomonadota > Gammaproteobacteria > Enterobacterales > Morganellaceae > Arsenophonus > Arsenophonus apicola. The sequence continues at coordinate 1,277,862 of NZ_CP084222.1, read as the reverse complement.
AATTTAGCCATATTGCGACAACATAGTGAAGTGCGAGATAAAGTTATTCGGCTATTTACTGAGGCGCAACCTTTTCCTAGCGCAACTGATGTAGATGCTATGCTATATTCCGGTTTCTTTAGTGATAATGATCGCTCAACAATGGCCATTATCCGTCAAACTTTACCACAAAATTTACCTGCATTAGATCTCAAATTTGACGATCCACGCATGAGCCAATTATTTTTTCGTTACCGTGCCAGGAACTATCCGGCCACACTGACAGAACAAGAACAGCTTGCCTGGTTACACCATCGCCGCGATAGATTAACTAGCGAGAAAATAACCCAATATCTGCAAACTATCGAGCAATTATTTGCCGAACATCAAGAAAATAAACAAAAGTGCCAGCAACTAAAAGCGCTGGTAGATTATGCCAATCAGATCGCCAGTTAATTTCGTTTATGTTTATACAATACAAAAGCATGGTAGCCTAACGTAGCAAAGGCCAAATAATTGACCTTTGCTGCGGATAAACTGTTAATAGCGTTAATTTTTGCGATCACTAAACGTCATTCATTTGTGGTAATGGCCGACGAAAACGGCGAGTAATAATTGCCATATAAAAAATGCCAACCGCCGCCCATACCATCCCCAACAACATGGAAGTTTTCTCTAAATTAATCCAAAGCACAGATACGGTTAAAGCGCCCATAATAGGTAAAATTAAGTAATTAAACTTATCCTGCCAAGTATGGCAACGACGCTCTCTAAAATAAAATTGTGAAATAACCGAAAGATTAACAAAAGTAAATGCAATTAATGCCCCAAAATTAATCAACGCTGTCGCAATTTCCATATCAAACCAAATTGCTGTTAACGCCAATATGCCAACTAAAATGACATTAAAAGCAGGTGTTCGCCAGGTAGGATGAACATAACCAAAAAAACGCTCAGGAAAAACACCATCTCTGCCCATAACATACATGAGACGCGAAACACCGGCATGGGCAGCCATGCCTGAAGCTAAGACGGTTGCACAAGAAAAAACCAAAATAATAGACTGAAATAGAGCACCAGCAACATATAACATAATTTCCGGTTGTGATTCGTCAGGTTTTTTAAAATGCGAAACATCAGGAAAATACATCTGTAAAAAATAAGAAACGCCAATAAAAATCAAACCACCAATCAATGCCGTCAAAAAAATTGCTTTTGGGATCACTTTTCCTGCATTTGGTGTTTCTTCCGATAGTGAACTGATGCCATCAAAACCGAGAAATGAAAAACATAAAATCGTCGCCCCGGTGATCATTGGAATTAAATGTGCCTGTTCAGAGGTGAAAGGTCTCCATGACCAAATCTGGCCAGAACCTTCGCCTTTAGATAATCCATGGATCAGAACCGCTAAAAAAACGAGCATGACAGCGATTTGAATAATAACGATAATCGTATTTAAATTTGCGACTAAATTGATACCGCGCAGATTAAAAATAGTCATCAATAAAACTAATCCGACAACAAAAATCCAGGGAGCAATGCCCGGGAAAATGGCTTCAAGATAAATTTTAGCTAACAATATATTAATCATCGGCATGAATAAGTAATCAAGCAAAGATGACCATCCCACCATGAAACCTATATGTGAATTCATAGATTTTTGCGCATAGGTATAAGCCGATCCGGCGGAAGGAAACCGTTTTACCAATTTACCATAACTCAATGCGGTAAAAAGAATAGCAATCAAAGCAATAATATAAGAAGAGGGAACATGCCCATCAGTTTTTAATGACACTAAACCAAAAGTGTCAAAAACCGTCATTGGCTGCAAATAAGCCAACCCCATCATGACAACCTGGATTAAAGTTAATGTCTTAACCAGTTGAGCACGATTATTTATCTCGGTCGGTTCTTTACTGAGAGCTAATGAGATATTATTTGACATGGGCAAAACCTCCCACAACTTCCGATTTTGTCTTGATATTATGACTTAATCGATAGTTATAAGGAAGAGTTCGCTCACGCCTATAGGCTGAGAAAAAAGAGAAATGAGAGAATAAAGTATTTTCGAAGCTGAACGCTCCGTAGTCATTAATAATACAGCAACCATGACCGATTGGCACAGGTGCAAAAATAGATAATTGCGCCATAATAGCATTCCTCACGACGGTAGCCTGCTCTAGTTTGACTACGCGTTTTTTCTAACAGTGGTATCAACCCCGGCCAGGTTTCCGGCCTCATATAAAATTAAAGAAATCAGCTTAAAATAAAAAAATAACCGATGCAATTAATGAGCATCAGTTATTTCTGATGGCGCATTCTGCCCTTCATCATATGAAATAGCAATATTTTTTTAATTTTTATTAAAAATTTAGCTAACTCTTAGGATGAGTATAGCTAGCTAACTTTTTTACTCAAAATGATTTTAAAAGTTATAATTTAATCCTAAATTATAGCGACGACCGTCTAATAAGGCGTTGTTATCGTTATCCACTAACCGTCTATCTAAAATATTATAAACCCCAGCTAATAAAGAGAGATTTTTACTTAGCGCATAGTTTATTCCCATATCAATAAAGGTATAAGAAGGTAATTGATTGGCCATTGATGAGCGAGAAAGATATTGATTTGTTCTGCCACGGAAATTTATTCGTGTCCAAGCTTCTAATTCACTTATTGCCTGCCAGCTTAACGATGCATTTGCCATATGTTTTGGGGTCTGACTAAAGGCTTGCCCCTTATAATTGCCACTTAGTTGTTCAGAATCTGAATAGGTATAATTGGCTGCTAGTGATAAATTATCCTCAATTTGCCAATTAAATGTTGCCTCAATACCCCGCAAGTTAGCCTTATCAACATTATCACGGGTACTAATAAAATCATATTGACTACCATCGGGAATAATCGCATTACTACAAGCCGCTAATTTATCGCCACAAAGACGGTATTCCATAATTTTATCTTTAAAATCAGTATTAAAAATCGTTACACCAATATTCAGATTATCCTGATTATTCCATAATAAACCAATTTCCTGACCAATACTCTTTTCCGGTTTTAGGTTAGGATTGCCAAGAATGATCCCTTTACTCGTTTGCCCACCACTTATTTGGCCCCAGTTAGGCGCGACTTGGCGTAAATCAGGTGAACGATAGCCGGTCGAAACACCACCTTTAACTATCCATTGATCATTGATATGCCAAACACCATATAAGCGAGGAGTCCAATGTGAACCGAAATTCTCATCTTTATCCATTCGAATGCCGGCGGTTAAGCTGAAGTCATTAGTAATAGTCCATTCATCTTCGCTAAATAGTGCCCAACTCCAGCGGGTTAATTTATTAAAATTGGCCGCTGTCGGTAATTGATTACCTTGGTCATGTAAATCTTCATAACGATATTGGCCACCAATACTGAGCTTATGTGAATCTAAATCAAATACTGTCTGGTTTTTGAGTAGGTTATCATTATATTGCATATTTCTACCAGGGTTGTCTGATTCATCACGTTGGATAAATGTATCCATTGAACCCCATTGATAATTACCATTGTGCGTCAATGCATAGTTATTACGTCGATAAGTAGTATTATCATCTTCACATGATCGTTTTGTGCAAGCTCGGGTTTTACCAATTGTCGAGTCACGTTGCTGTTCATCGTGCTTTAAATCCAGATCAAAATTATTTTGCTCATCGGGGGTGAATGAAAATGTTACCCCAGCGTTACCCATTAGTTGTTTCTTATAACCACCCACAAATTTATCTTCATTACGCTGGGAATAAAGACCATTCGCTTTCACTCCCAACACACCGTCAATTAATGGGCCAGCCAGATAAAAACTACCCTGACCCGCATTGCCCGAATTACTACGTTCAGCAATAGTTGCATCCGCCCGCAAACTACCATACCAATTTTTACCTATTTTACGCGTAATGATGTTGATCACTCCTCCCATGGCATCTGAACCATAAAGTGAAGACATCGACCCACGCACCACTTCAATACGTTCAATCGCAACCAATGGCGGTAGCCAACCTTGTTCTATACCAGAACCATCACTATTGGGTCGAGTATTACGAGTATCTACCCGTTTGCCATCAACTAAAATCATGGTGTACTTGGCTGGCATACCTCGAATGCTTATATCGGTGCTACTTGCACCCCCTATTACTTGGACGCCAGGCAGATCCTTTAATGCATCTGTTACGTCACGGTAAGCTTTATTTTCTAGTTGTTTTCGATCTATGACTGATATAGATGCAGGCGCATCTTCAATTTTCTGCTGAAAGCCAGATGCGGTAGTAACAATAATGGTGTCACTATCTTCAGCAGCATAACCGGCCGCAGAAATAAACGCGATAATTATTAATGTTAATTTATTTTTATTAAAAAAATTCATTCCCTATTCTCCAAGAAATAGCAGGATTATTTATTAGTCAGAAAATCAACATAAGCTCAGATGCCAGTGAAATTAATTTTCCCGGTCTTTTTTTATTAATTTTTTATTTCACTCGAAAAGCACAACCTAATTTGAGATTTCAATTAGAATAAATTGGCAACTAATCCATCGATTAATACTTGAGGAACCCCTTGTGAACAGTGCTCAATGCGTCCAACGACACCATAAACATTAGCCAAATTTTCAGCTGTAATAACTTCTTCAGCCGAACCTTCTGCAACCAAACAACCTTCTTTTAACATTAATATATGTTCACCATGTCTTAAGGCAATATTAATATCGTGCACAACAACAATAGTAATAGTATCTCTGCGCTTAGTTTCTTTAGCCACTAGATCCATAACATGAAATTGATAATTTAAATCCAGCGCACTCAATGGTTCATCAAGTAACAATAGCTTTGGTTGCCGAATAAGGGATTGGGCTAAACCCACTAGCTGTTTTTGTCCACCTGATAACTGATCTAAATAACACAAGGCCAGATGCTCTATGCCTAATTGCCGTAGCAGTTTCATCACCTCTAATTGGCAGATTTGATGGCACTCTCCGCCAGCAGCACGTTGGGCAACAATAATTGATTCCAGCACATGTAAATGAACACCAGCCGGTAATGATTGGGGCAAATAAACAACTTGTTTAGCGCGTTGAGCAAAATTCATCGTCATCAGATCCAGGCCATTTAACCATAACTGGCCTGCTGCGCTATTTAATCCAGCCAAAGAACGTAATAGAGTAGATTTGCCACTACCATTTGGCCCAAGCAAAACAGTAATTTTGCCTTTAGGTAAAATACCGGTGAACAAATTTTGGATCACCGGACATTTAGGATAACCTGCATTAAATTGATTTATTTGTAATCCATTTATCATTAAATATTTCCTCTATGACGCAGGATCATACTCAAGAAAAAAGGAACTCCGACCAATGAAGTTACAATACCCACAGGTATAATGACGCCGGGAATAATATTCTTTGACGCAATCGAAGCCATCGATAGTACTAAAGCGCCAATTAAAGCACTGGCTGGTAAATAAAATCGATGATCTTCACCAAACATCATTCGAGCAATATGGGGAGCAACTAAACCAATAAAAGCGATAGGGCCGACAAAAGCGACGGATAAAGCTGCCAACATACTGATTCTTAATAATGTCCCCAAACGCAATCGACGAACATCTATACCAAAACTGATTGCGCGATCTTCCCCTAAACGTAACGCAGTTAACTTCCAAGCACTCAGCATGGAGATGGGAAAAATAACTGCAAAAATGACTGCCATAATTGCCAGCTTAGCCCACGTTGCCTTTGCCAAACTCCCCATTGTCCAAAAGACCAATCCCTGCAGAGTATCTTCAGTGGCAATAAATTGCATTATCGAAACTAATGCATTAAAGCTAAATACTAATGCAATACCAAACAGTACCACGCCGGAAGTTGCAATGCGTGTCCAACGAGTGATCGCATCCAACATTAATACCGCTAGTAAAGCAAAGATAAAAGCATTGACAGAAATAAACCATTGTTCAGAGATACCGGCAATGCCAATGCCAGAAACAATCGCTAATGCGGCACCAAAAGAGGCAGCACTAGAAACACCTTATGTAAAAGGGCTGGCTAGCGGATTATTTAAGATAGTCTGCATTTCAGCACCAGCAAGTCCAAGTGACATACCAACCATAACAGCCATTAATGCATAAGGTAGGCGAATATCCCAAACAATTACTTGTGTAGCAATATCAACACTCGCAGGTGAGATCAACGTTTGCCATAGCTTAGCTAAAGAAAGACCTGATGGGCCCAAGGTAAAATCAATTACTAATGACAGCATAATTAACATAATAATTGACGATATCAATATAATCCGACGTTTCAATATATATTGATAATGCGCTTTAATATTTATGCCATCATGGTTAGCTTGCTGCCTAAAAGCTGACATAGTTTCAGTCGTCATACTCATGCAAATAATTACCTGCTTTTTAATGAGTCTTGACTAACCCAGTAAACACCCGTTGGTTCTATGGCTAAAAATTGATGATATAACTCTTTCATCGTAGTTTGCGGATCCAGATCGGCAAATTTATCTGGGTAAAACCATTTAGCAAAAATTTGAGTGGCAATAACGTTATAAGGCGAATTATAAAAATTGTGCCAGATAGCATAGCTACGTCCATTTTTAATCGCTGAGAGTGTGTTAATACCTTTACGTTCAGTTATTTTGGTTAAACTTGTTATAGCTGCTTTTTCTGTTGATAAGGCACCTAATTGTACGCCTAATTCTTTGCTACCAGGCATCTTGCCTCCACTTGCAATATAAATTGCCGGATCATCAGCAATCACTTTCTCAAGGTTCATCATCCCTAATGGTCCGGGTAACGCATTTTTAGCGATATTTATTCCACCAGCTAGATCAATAAAATTGCCCATATTACCATTTCCCGCTGTACCACAGCAGTCTTCGGAGGAACCCGCTCTTAATTCAATAAAAACAGTCGGTTTTTTATCGTTAGGAATTTTATTAGTAATATCCGTTACTAGCTTAAGATTTTTTTCATAGAAATTGGCGTATTTTTCAGCCTGTTGCTCTCGCTGCAACGCCTTACCCAATAAGCGAATACTGGGTAAAGTATTTTTCAGTGGCTCACTACGAAAATCAACAAAAATAACTGGCACACCAGCCTTTTCTAGTTGCATGACCAATTCACTATTTTTGCCCGGGCCGTGGCCAGATAGGCCAAAAATAGCAATATCAGGATTTAGTGTTAATACTTTCTCCGCACTAACACTTTCGGCACTGGTATTACCAATTAAGGGAATTTTTTCAATTTCTGGAAACTTGGCTTTATAAACAGCATAAGATTGCGGATCAAGTTTACGAAAATCACCTTGCCAACCAACAATGCGCGCTAAAGGTTTTTTTCCTTCCAGTAAAGCAATCGCATGAAATAAGCGCCCTTCTCCCAACAGAATACGATTTACTTTATCTGGTACCTGAACAGTGCGACCCGCTATATCAGTAACCGTTACTGACCATGCTGCAAATGATGTCATTAACGTTATACCCGCTAATAAACAACTATTAACGCTCTTGGTAATAAAACTGCACGCAAACTTCACTTGATTGCCTCTCCATTCAACTGATCCGATTTGCGCGTAACAATAAAGAAAATAATAATTATTATCAATACGATTATTACTAACGTTACTTTTTTTTATTTATTCTTTGACCTAGGTAAAAAATTAACGCTCGACACACGCATAAAATACGTGTGTCTTTATAGAAAATCGAGAGGATTATTGACAATTACTTGTTTAGATTTTGATCATACTCAGGAAAATTCATCTGTTGGTAGTGAACAAAATGCGTTTTCTTGATCAGTTTATAACCAAACCATATAGCAAGGAATAGAGGAATACCAATATAGGTAGCAATCACACCATACCAATCAATCTTATCAACTAAAAATGCCTGATAATTTTGGCCTAATGTAATGACTAAACAGAGAACAAAAGCAAAAATAGGTCCAATTGGAAAAAAGCTTGAACGATAAGGCAATTTATTCAAATCATAGCCTTGTAACATATAACCTTTACGAAAACGATAATGGCTGATAGCAATCCCTAACCAAGCAATAAATCCGGTCATACCTGAAGTATTCAATAACCATAAGTAAACAACCTGATTACCAAACATTGAACTTAAAAAACAGAGTGCTGCCACAACGGTAGTCGCAATTAAAGCATAACGAGGAACTCCTCCCGGTGATAAGCGTGAAAAGATTTTTGGCGCCTTTCCTTCTTTAGCCAGGGTATATAACATGCGGGTAGAAGCGTACATACCTGAATTACCGGCGGATAATACTGCCGTTAAAATGACCGCATTCATGACAGCAGCAGCCGATAATAATCCTGCATTTTCAAAAACCAAGGTAAAAGGACTGACACTAATGTCACTGACATCATTACGCAACAAGCGTGGATCCATATATGGGATAATTAAACTGATCACCAATATAGCAAAAACATAAAATAACAAAATCCGCCAAAATACTTGACGTACCGCTTTAGGAATATTTTTACCCGGATCTTTAGATTCGCCAGCAGCAATACCAATTAATTCCGTACCCTGAAAAGAAAAACCGACGATCATAGCAACCCCAATCATTGCCGAAAATCCACCGACAAAAGGTGCTTCCCCAATCTGCCAATTATGCCAGCCAGCATTTTCTGCCCCGCGGAAAATACCAATAATCATCAATACGCCAATCGCAATAAAAATAATGACGGTAATGACTTTAATTAACGAAAACCAATATTCTGCCTCACCAAATCCTTTCACAGAGATATAATTAAGCATAAAAATGATAAACAGAAAAATCGCGCTCCAAATCCAACCATCAATTGCAGGAAACCAATATCCCATAACTAGTTGCGCAGCAACTAAGTCAACAGCTATAGTGACCGCCCAGTTATACCAATAGTTCCAGCCAAGAGCGAAACCAAAGCCTTCATCGACATATCGTGAACCATAAGTAGAGAAAGAGCCGGAAACGGGTAAATAAGCTGCTAGCTCACCTAAACTGGTCATTAAAAAATAAACCATTAAACCAATAATAATATAAGATAATAAAGCACCACCTGGCCCCGCTTGCGCTACCGTTGCGCCGGAAGCAACAAATAATCCGGTACCAATAGAGCCGCCGATAGCTATCATCGTCAAATGACGTGCTTTTAGTTCTCGACGCAATTTTGTTGTAGCGCCCGGTGATGTCTGGGTAGATTGTTCTGACATTAATGACCTTTTATTCAACGTGGATCTTAACATCAGTGATTGTAACAGATAGAGTTACCAGGAATAAGCAACTATTCCCAGTTATAAGATACCTTCATAATTGACGGAAAATTATTAGTTTTGCGCAGGATCTTATTATTAAAATTTCATTGAAAATATTCTAACAAAAGTAATAACGCCTTAGATAAATGTTTATTTTGATGATGAATTAAATATAATGTCCGTGAAAGTTCGAGTTCATCAATATTTAACGCGACCAATGAACCATTCTTTAATTGTTCCTCTATTGTAAGATAAGATAAACAACTTATTCCCATACCATTTATAACAGCATGCTTAATGGCTTCAGAATTATTAAATTCAATTAAAATATTGCACTGGCTTAGTTTACTCAATAATAGTTGATCAACAATATTACGGGTTCCAGAACCGCTTTCACGCAAAATCCAATTCTCATTTTCGAGTTCATGTTGTTTTAATTGACGGCCTACCAGTGGGTTATTCGGCGAACAAAATACCACCAACTGGTCTTTTTTCCATGGTATAGTAATCAATTCTGTTTCATAACAGCTTCCTTCAATTAAACCTAAATCAACCTTGAATTCGAGTACTGCTTTGATCACTTCCGCAGTATTATTTATCGTTAATTCAAACGGAATAGTGGGATTATCATGACGATAATGGACCAATTTCCCTGGCAATATATAATTACCAATCGTGGTACTTGCCGCCACTTTTACCGCTGCTAATCCATTTTTGGCAATTTGTTCAACTTCAGTTGCCTGTTCAAGTAATGCTAATACTTTTGGATATAATAACCGACCATATTCATTAGTTACTAAACGTTTACCAACGCGATCAAATAACTGTACTTCAAGTTGAGATTCCAAATCTGTTAAAGCAGCACTTACTGCTGATTGTGATAATGCCAATGATTGAGCAGCCTGAATTGTTGAGCCACATTGAAAAATTTCAATAAAAACTTCAAGTTGTCTAAAAGTAATTCGCATAACCATGCTCACTTTATTAATTAACCATATAAATCAGACTACCATAATAATCTAGCTAACCATCAATTTACCACTTTTTCTAATAAATAATAGAAAAACTATCTATTTTCAAGATATATTGTAATGATATATGCTTAGAACAGAATAAAATTGTGCAGATTGCATAAACCAATGGTTAAAACAATTATGACAACACAAATAAAACATAAAAATTTTAAATATATACCTGGATTACTATTGACAGGGTTTGTAACTACTATTGCCGTTTATCTTGGTAATAAAGAATGGTTTGCAAATATCGGATTAAGTCCTTTAAGCCTGGCAATTCTGTTGGGCATTGTGGTTGGAAATACCATTTATTTTGTCGTAAAACCCTCTCGTACCGAAGGGATCAAATTCGCTAAACATTATTTATTAAGAACAGGGATTATTTTGTACGGTTTTCGATTGACGTTTCAACAGATTATGGAGGTTGGTACGATTGGTATTATGATTGATCTGATTATGCTAACTTCCACATTTTTAATTGCACTGTTGATCGGTAAATATTTTTTGAGGTTGGATAGTCAGACGACCATATTGATTGGAGCCGGTAGTAGCATTTGTGGCGCCGCTGCAGTTTTAGCAACAGAATCTGTCATTAAAACATCGGCTGATAAAGTGACAATTGCAGTTGCAACTGTAGTTATTTTTGGTACCTTGGCTATTTTTGTCTATCCGTGGTTTTACCATTTAAATCAAATTTATCACTGGTTTTCACTTGATCTGGCTCAGTTTGGTATCTTTATTGGCTCTACTGTGCATGAAGTCGCTCAAGTAGTTGCTGCTGGCCATGCAATTAGCCCTGAAGCTGAAAATAGTGCAGTGATCAGTAAAATGATCCGCGTTATGATGTTAGCACCATTTTTATTGATATTATCAAGTTATCTAAATCGCAAAATGATAACCAGCAATTTATCCCAATCAAAACCCACTATTGTGATCCCTTGGTTTGCAATATTTTTTATTATCATTGCGTACATAAACTCTTTTCATTTATTGCCACAAATTTTAGTTCAATCCATTATTACTCTTGATACTATTCTATTATCTATGGCAATGGCTGCACTTGGATTAACTACCCATATTAGTGTGGTTCGACAAGCTAGGATCAAACCACTAGTTATGGCTATCTGCCTTTTTGGCTGGCTAACTATCGGTGGCTTATTTATAAATTGTTTGATGCAATCGTTTTTTCAATAACATTCGATAGAATTTTGTTTTTTATCCCCTGCAGCTAGCAAACAGAAATTCTTATGGCCGAAATGACTTAACGCTATACATTTCATTTTTAAGCCAAAAGTGTCATAATTAAAATAAAATCAGGAGAAAAAAATGAAATTTGTTGGAGCCCATGTCAGCGCTGCTGGCGGTGTTGATCAAGCAGTACTCCGTGCTCACGAAATCAATGCCACTGCCTTTGCTCTTTTCACTAAAAACCAGCGTCAATGGCAAGCTCCACCTTTAAAACCGGAAACAGTTGAACAATTCAAACTCAATTGTGAGAAATATGGTTTTGGCAAACAGCAAATACTGCCACACGATAGTTATCTTATTAATTTAGGCCATCCGGAAACTGAAGCACTGAAAAAATCACGGGCCGCTTTCCTGGATGAAATGCAACGTTGTGAGCAATTAGGTATTACTTTGCTCAATTTTCATCCTGGCAGTCATCTGAATAAAATTACCGTCGATGTATGTCTTGCCCGTATAGCTGAATCAATCAATATTACTTTAGCGCAAACTAAAAATGTTATTGCTGTAATTGAAAATACTGCCGGTCAAGGCTCCAATTTAGGATTTAAATTTGAGCATTTGGCAGCGATAATTGAAGATATTGAAGATAAACAGCGAGTGGGTGTTTGTTTGGATACCTGTCATGCTTTTGCGGCAGGTTATGACTTAAGAACAAAAGAAGCTTGCGATAATACTTTTGCCCAATTTAATAAAATTGTCGGTTTTCAATATCTACGAGCCATGCATTTAAATGATGCCAAAAGCCAATTTGCCAGTCATATTGATCGCCACCAAAGCCTAGGCCAAGGTAATATCGGTTACAGCGCTTTTAGTTATATTATGAAGGATAACCGCTTCAATAATATACCTTTGATTCTTGAAACCATCAATCCGGAGATCTGGTCTCAAGAAATTGCCTGGTTAAAATCACAACAATAACTAACCTTCATCAAATCAATCGTTCTGAAAATAGGTGAAAATTTATCTATTATGGTTAATTTTTATCTGTAACCAGCCATAATATATAGTTATTATGGTGAGTTAAAATTGTAAGATAATAAATCAATATTGCATTTCTATCTGTTTAATCCTCAACTCACTAGGCTATTCTTTATCAAGCTGTAAATAACAATAGATCAATAACTTAGCAAAAACCCATTGATTAATTTATCAACACCAAAAACCGACCAAGTACAACATTCTAAAACTAAGGTTAAAAACAATTTTTTATAAATTGAAATAAATATTAATTTACTTAAATATCACTCATCGTGTATCATCGAGCTAGTACATAAAAGCAATAATATCAGAGGCAATAATGGCTAGTGATGTAATTCAAAAATTTAAACGCCCTCCCTTACTTGGTGGTGCCATGATCATTGCAGGCACAACTGTAGGTGCCGGTATGTTTTCTATTCCTATTGTTACTTCTGGCGTCTGGTTTACAGGTTCAATTATTTTATTAGTTTATACTTGGGCATGTATGTTTTTTTCTGGTTTAATGATCCTAGAAGCCAACATGAATTATCCTTGCGGTGCCAGCTTTCATACCATGGTAAAAGACTTACTTGGCGCCCGCTGGAATTTACTAAATAGCATTTCAATTACATTTGTTCTTTATATATTAACTTATGCTTATATTTCAGCTGGTGGATCGATCATTACGCATAATCTTAATCAGTTCATACCAATAAATCATCCTGTTGCCGGTTTATTGTTTAGCTTATTGATTGCTTTTGTAGTTTGGCTATCGACTAAAGCCGTTGACCGTCTAAGTACGATTTTGATTGGTGGAATGGTTATTACTTTTATTATGTCAGTGAGTGGCATGTTTAATAGCGTTTCATCTACTATCTTATTCAATAAAAATAGTCTGGATACGGATTATTTACCTTATGCATTTATTGCTTTACCTTACTTACTAACCTCTTTTGGCTTCCATGGTAATGTGCCTGGTTTAGTAAAATATTACCATAAGGAAAGCAAAGCAGTTGTTCGGAGTTTGTTATATGGTACCCTTATTGCTTTAGTCATTTATATCTTATGGCAGTATGCTATTCAAGGTAATATATCTCGTACAGCCTTTAAACAAATTATGACTGAAGGTGGTAATGTTGACTCGCTATTAAAACAAATGAATCACAGCATCAATAACAATATTGTAAAACAGTGTTTAAATCTGTTTTCTTACATGGCACTTGCGAGCTCTTTTTTAGGCGTTACACTTGGACTGTTTGATTTCATTGCCGATTTTTTCAAATTTAAAGATAATAATCGAGGCCGTTTAAAATCCGCCTTGATAACCTTCATTCCACCTACCCTTTTTGCTTTATATTATCCTGATGGTTTTATTCATGCCATTGGTTTTGCTGGCCTAGCAGCAACTATATGGGCAGTAATTGTGCCGGCAATGATGGCTAAAGCTAGTCGCAAAAAATTCCCGCAAGCAGCCTATCATGCGCCTGGCGGTGATCTATTAATTTATTTTGTCATCCTATTTGGTTTGATTAACGCAGTTATTCATATATTAGCACTATTTGATATTTTGCCAGTTTATAAATAGTATCACCCTTGCTTAGATTAATTCCAACGCCTCATACTAGGTGATCCTAGTTGTCATGAGGCAAATGGGAACTAAGCATTACTTTGTATTCTAATTGCAGGCAATTTTATAATAAAATTAAAATTATTATTACCTAATGAAAGGAATTCATATGGCTAAAGCCAATGAAATAAAACGAGGCTATGCAGTAAACTTAAATGGCAAGTTGCTATTAGTAAAAGATATTGATATTCAAACACCAAGTGCACGAGGCGCCAGCACCCTCTACAAAATGCGTTTTACTGATATTAAAACCGGACAAAAAGTTGAAGAACGTTTTAAAGGCGATGATAATCTTGAAACAATCCACTTAACTCATCGGGCAGTAAGTTTTTCTTATGTTGATGCTGATGAATATATATTTATGGATAATGAAGATTTCACTCTCTACAATTTTAAAAAAACAGATATAGAAGAAGAACTTTTATTCTTTACTGACTCAGGGATCCCTGGTTTGCAAGTTTTAGTAATAAATAACCAAGCTATTGCATTACAACTTCCTCAAACTGTTGATATGTTCATTGTAGAAACAGCACCGAGTATTAAAGGGGCATCAGCCAATGCAAGAACAAAACCTGCCAAGATGGCAACTGGGCTAATAATACCAGTTCCCGAATAATTATCAATCGGCGAAAAAATTCGCATCCACATTGCAGAGCGCCGTTATATGGGGCGTTGTGACTAAAATGGATAAAATTTAAACAATGGCTGCTCTTAATTAAAGAGCAGTAATATTAATAAAAAAAGTGATTAACTTGAAAATAAAATCAAAAATAGCTAATTTCCAGCATGCCCTGCTGTTTGTTTTATTAACCCATAAAAAACGAGTTTTAGCATATTTAGCGAGTGATTTTTGCCGCTGTTTTATTAATAAATTCTTACATACTTCACGCGTTACCACTTCGCTAGATTTATGCCAATAATTCGTTTCTAACATATTATCATTTACAATATTTTGATAAGCATGTGCAGTGATAGCGCCATAAAAATGAATTACTCCGCCATTATCTGTTTCACTATAGATATGTGCTGATAAGATTAATGCTAGTATAAACAAAAAATTCTTATTTAAATAAATAGGGTTTCTAACCCTTAGGCTGAGCATTGCTATATTTTTCATATAAAACCATAAGAGGTTTAAGCCTGGTCAATATATAAAACTACTATTGAATATTTTTATTAAATAATTGCTTTGAATTTGCTAATGATTTAGTAAAATTACATTTACTACCATAACTCAATATCTGATTGAAACATAAAATATAGTTAACCACGAAATTCAGCATAACATAGTTTTTATGTGATAATAAATTTACTATTTTATTGTTTAAATATAATAAGTTACCACTCTTTTTTATTATTTACTAATCATTCTAATTTAATTGCTATTTAAATTTAGCACTCTATAGGCATTTCAACTACTAGTTTAAAATGATAAATATCATCTATCTGACTTATAAAATCAAAAAATTCACTAATAAACAAAAAACAACGCATTAACACAAAATTTTAAAATGATAATTTTTATATTTATACATAATTAAAAAATTTTTGCTACTGAAAACAGACTCATTTATTTTAAATAACAAACTCAATTTTATAAAAACTTTTAACAAAAGAACTAACTATAAATTAATAAAATATTGTTAACCATTTTTGCATGTTTTTTTATCAATTAGCTAATTTGCATTGCTAATCACCAATAATTTTATTTTTAAATAGTCTACTTAACTCAAATATTAGATTTTTTTACAATAAATTTATCAATATCGACTTTACTTTTTAATTTAAAAATTTGTTTTTTTGTAAATTAATACAAGAAAACTCGCCATTTTTTATTTCCTTGTATAAACTTGTTTATGTTTAACATATTAATGTATTTGAAAAAGGTGTTGAGCTATATACATTTATATAACTAACAATATTGTTGATATTTTAGCCTTCAACAGGAAAAATAAAATATCGTCAAATTTACTTTATGGCAAATATCCACATATGGATAACAAGGGATAAATCAATAATGGTCAAACTACAACCGTTACTGAAATACTGTATGAAGCCTACACCGGCACTAGTCATTACTCTATTGCTATCCGCTTGTAATTCACCAAATTCGTCACTATATAAAGCACAATCTAATTCACTTTATCAAGTATCGCAAGTTGAGTTTGAACAATTAGTACGCAATGTGGAAATTAAAACTAAAATTTTAGAGCAGTATGCAAACTGGAGAGGTGTAGCCTACCGTTTTGGTGGTACAACTAAGAAAGGTATTGACTGCTCTGCCTTTACCCAACGTATGTTTAGTGAGAAATTTGGAGTTAATTTACCTCGCTCAACAAATGAACAACAATATACCGGCCACTGGGTTAAACAACAAAATTTACGCCCTGGTGATCTGGTTTTTTTTAGAACTGGGCCAACCAACCGACATGTCGGTATTTATATTGGTAATGATAAATTTGTCCATGCATCAACAAGTAGTGGTGTAACTGTTTCTACAATAAATGATGATTATTGGAGTAAGCGTTATTATGCCGCTCGTCGAATCATCGATAGCTATTAATATTTAATGAGAATAAGGACGAGCAGGCAGCGTTATTGATTCCGCAATAGCAACACCCGCTGTTTTAAAATGACAAGTTGCTAAACCTTCATCTTCATAACGAATAAAAAGACAAATTTGACCTTGCCATTCAAGCAAATCATTAGCAATTTGTATTTCGTCTAAAGCTGAACTTAAATGCTTTAACACCGCTAAATTATCGCTAATTTCATAGCAAAGTACTTTAAAGCCAATTAATATATTAGACTTGGAACTGGATATATTATCAGGCATTACCTCGATTTTTTTACCTATATGCCCTGTTAACCATCGATAATTTTGCGGTAAACGATGAATGACAGATAACTTAAAATTACCCACAAAAAACCCTATATTCTAATTAATTATATTATTTTTCTATTTAAGTAAAGAAATAACTTAACATACTAACTTATCAAGCTATTTTATACTTATCTTGGTATTTTACATCATATTAATATGATAAATTTTTGTTATTGTAATATAAAAATCCAGCTTAAACAAAACAAAATATGTTAAGAAATTTAACGAAATATATTATCTTTCAATTGTAAAATGATCATATTTGATTTGATTTTTTTATATAAAACCATATATCAACCAATTAGCTTAAATAAGCAATAATGAAAGATAAAATATTTAATAAATTGAACGGCTCGTGGATTGAGCCTATCTAAATTGTGATTGTTATCGAAGTTAGTGATAAGAAATTATACTGAGTCCATATGAATAAAATGAGTATTTAAATAACAACATAACACGAATAAAATTTATTTTTTTATTAAATAGATAATAATTCTAATTATATTAGTCTTTGCTGTAATTAGCTAACAGAACAAACTCCATTGCAAGAAAAACGCATAATCCCATAAATCCTACCATCGACCAAGCTGTCGTTGTTTTGAAACAAGAAAGCAAGTAACCAAAAAATGCGCCGATACCAAAACGTATTGTACCAACTAAAGATGAAACTGTTCCAGCGATATGTGGATAATTATCTAAAATGACTGACATTGCATTAGAAGATATCATAGCAATACTACCAACATAAACAGCAACACCAAATATCATTGGAATAAAACCTAAGTTTAATATAGTGCTAAAAATCAGCCACATTCCCATGATGAATTGCAGTGTTAAGCCAATATGCAACATTTTCAATGCGCCAAAATGGCGTACATAACGGCTATTCAACGTAGTCAGTAAAAATAAAAAAACAATATTTAAGCCAAAATAATAACCAAAATGCTGTGGTGAAACCCCATTTAATTCAATATAGACAAATGGCCCGGTATTTAAAAATGAAAACAACCCAGCAAACGAAAACCCACTAGCAAGAATATAGCAAAAGACTGGCCTAGCGCGAAACAAGGTAAGAATTTGTTTTATAGTATTACGTAAATGAAATTTTTGCCTTTTTTCCTGAGGTAACGTTTCTTGAATAAAAAAAGTAACTAATAAAGCTCCTATGATGGCTGCTATGGATATAATCCAAAAAATAGCATGCCAGGAAAACCAGATCATTGCCATACCACCTAAAATTGGTGCTAATAATGGCGCGATGGTCATGACTAACAAAACGAAAGACATGCTACGTGAAAATTCATCACTACTAAACATATCTCTCATCAAAGCAGTGATGACAACACTTGCTGCCGCCGCCGATAATCCTTGTAAAAAGCGGACAAAAATAAATTGCTCAATACTGTTAGCGAGTGCACAAATCCCTGAAGTAATAGCAAAAATGATCACACCGCCTAATATCACGGGCTTTCGACCTATGCTATCTGCCATCGGACCATAAAACAGTTGGCCTATTGCAAAACCGAAAATATAGCTATTTAAGGTCATCTGAACTTGACCGGTATCAACATTAAAACTTTTTGCAATCGATGGTAAACTAGGCAAATACATGTCAATGGCTAATGGCATCAACATGGATATAAGGCCTAAAATCAAAATTAGGCTGAAATAAGAGGAACGCTGACGTTGCATACTAACATACTCCCAAATCGAGAAAGTAAAAATATAATTTAAATAGTTTTGATTTCTTCTTGTGTTAAAGAACGGTATTCGCCAGCCTCTAATGCTGGATCAAGATAAATACCTCCAATGCGTTCACGATGAAGTGCATAAACGTGATTACCCACCGCTGCAAACATTCTTTTGACTTGATGATACCGGCCTTCACTTATTGTCAAACGTACCTGCTTTGATGAAACTATCGATAGTTTTGCGGGTTTTGTGGGTAATTTTTCTCCTTTAAACCATATGCCTGTTAAAAACTTATCCACTACCTCAGTTGAAATCGGGTGTGCCAAGGTGACAAGATAAGTTTTCTCACAATGATGTTTGGGCGAGATCATTTTATGTGTCCATTTACCATCATCTGTTATAATCACTAACCCGGTGGTATCTATGTCTAATCTGCCGGCAATGTGTAACTTTGTTATAGCTGGTTCATCAACAAACGATAAAATTGTTGGATTAACGCTATCTACCGTCGAACAAACATATCCTGGTGGTTTATTCAACATAAAATAGCGCAGGCCGATAATATGTTGCAGTACGACATCTTCATAACTAACTACCATCTCAGATGTAATTTGATAAGATCCGGTTTTTATTACTTCATTATTAACCATAACTTTTCCTGCTCGTAATTCTCGCATGACCAAGCCACGGCTGATTGTTAGTTGTTGAGATAAAAACTTATCGAGTCGCATCATAATTTTTAAATTTATATGAAAGAGTTAGAATGCATATGTATTATTATGCTAAATCATTGGATGATTACAATAATTGCTTTTAAAACAATTAAGACAATAAGTAACGTGAATAACTATAACGCAATCAATTATATCAATAACTTGTTAGAGAAGATATAGCTTGCTACAGTAGATTTTATTTTTAATATAGATTACTTCGACATGAATTAGCGAAAAATGCTAATTTACTTATTATTTATTTTAATATCTTAATTAATAATCATGATCGTTACGCTAAGACCATATCAACATGATGCCGTTAATGCAGCAATAAACTATTTTCGCCGCCATAAAGAACCGGCGGTTATTGTATTACCTACTGGCGCAGGAAAAAGTCTAGTGATTGCTGAATTAGCCCGATTGGCCCGTGGACGTGTACTAGTATTAGCCCATGTAAAAGAACTCGTTGAACAAAACCATAATAAATATCAGGCCTATGGTTTAACGGCTGACATTTATGCCGCCGGGCTTAATAAAAAACAAAATAAAAATAAAGTTATTTTTGCTAGCGTACAATCTGTGGCAAAAAATTTAACTGATTTTAATGCTCCCTTTTCGCTATTAATTATTGATGAATGCCACCGCATCAGTCTCAATAACGATGGTCAATATCAACAAATCATACAAAAATTGCAACTTAATAACCCTAATTTATGTGTTTTAGGATTAACGGCAACACCTTATCGTCTGTCTGAAGGCTGGATATATCAGTATCACTACCATGGTATGATAAAAGGCGATGAGAACTGTTTTTTTCGTGATTGTATTTATGAACTTCCGTTAAGGTATATGATAAAAAATCATTACCTTGTGCCACCTAAACGCCTAGATATGCCGATTATTCAATACGATTTTAGTCAATTGCGCCTAAGTCAAGAAGGTATTTTTAATCACACTGACTTAGATCAGGAAATTAAACGTCAGCATAGAGTGACTCCCTTAATTATTAAGCAAATTATCGAATATGCCCGTTCCTGTCAAGGCTGTATGATCTTCGCCGCTACTGTTGAACATGCCAAAGAAATTTTGGCATTATTACCTAATAACAAAGCAGCATTAATTTGCGCAGACACGACAGCAATGGATCGTGAAAAAACGATTAATGCGTTTAAAGCACAAAAAATTCGCTATTTAGTTAATGTATCGGTCTTAACAACTGGCTTTGATGCTCCTCATGTTGATTTGATTGCTATTTTACGTCCCACTGAATCAGTCAGTCTCTATCAACAAATAATTGGTCGCGGATTAAGACTATTTCCGAATAAAAGCCAATGTATTATTCTTGATTATGCAGGAAATCCCCATGATCTTTATATGCCAGAAGTTGGCAGTGCCAAAAATGATCCACAAAACGTACCCGTTCAAGTTTTTTGCCCACTTTGTCATTTTGCCAATCTATTCTGGGGGAAAAGCGATCCTGACGGTCAAGTAATTGAACATTACGGCCGTCGCTGCCAAGGCTGGGAAGAAATGCATAATGGACAAAAAAAACAGTGTCAATTTCGCTTTCGTTTTAAACAATGTCCCGACTGTAATGCTGAAAATGACATTGCAGCACGACGTTGTCATCAATGTCAGGCAATTTTAGTTGATCCAGATGATATGTTAAAAGCGGCGTTAAAATTGAAAAATTCACTGATCCTTCGCTGCGGCGGCATGCAACTGACGGCTGGACACGATAAGAAAGGAGAATGGTTAAAAGTCACTTATTATGATGAAGATGGCAGCAACGTCTCAGAAAGATTTCGATTAGCAACGTCGGCTCAGCGCAAAATCTTTGAACAACGTTTTCTGTTGCAACACCAGCGAGCTCCAGGCCTTCCTTTCCAATGGCAAACAGTAGACGACATTCTACGTCAAAAAACGAGCTTACGTCATCCTAACTTTGTTATCGCACGTAAACAAAACCAGTTTTGGCAAATAAGAGAAAAAATTTTTGATTATCATGGAAAGTATCGTCTGGCTAACGACCTCTATTAACATAATGGTTTCTATTTCTCTTTGCTATCTAGCCGTTGTTGCTTAAAAGAATATAAATGTCCTAAAATTAGGTCATTTTTTCATTTGCTGTAGAGCGGTTTTTTCGTTAAAATGCCGCCCGCTTGATTAGCAATCACTAACAAGTTTTTATTAACGGATCTGCTACTGGGTCGCCTGTCGCAGAGCCTTTTTATATTATGAGAACAAATCATGCTAACTATTAATGCAGAAATCCGCAAAGAGCAGGGTAAGGGTGCGAGCCGCCGCCTGCGTAAAAATAACAAATTACCGGCTATCGTCTATGGTGGTGATCAAGAACCTGTTTCTATTGAACTCAACCATGATGAAGTTATCAACCAAGAAAGTAAGCCAGAGTTTTATGAAGTATTAACGCTGGTGGTTGACGGCAAAAAAACCAAAGTTAAAGTACAAGCGGTTCAACGCCATCCGTTTAAGCCTAAACTAACCCATATTGATTTCTTGCGGGTTTAATAACCAAAAATTGTGCTTTTTATCAAGCCCATCATCAATAACGCCGCCTTTGCGGCGTTATTTGTTTCTGTTCTATCAGCATCCTCAATAAAAACATATGGTTATCATAGGGCTACAAGGTGCAACAGAGAGCACTAAACAGCATGACTGTGGACACGGTGTGGACACTTTTATCTAAAAATGACATTTCCCTTTCAGTGGATTCAGGCTGATTGCATCCTGTAGAAAATCCGGGGCAAAGTGTGCATACGTCATCGTTTGAGATAAATTAGCATGTCCCAGCAACCGCTGTAGCGTCAGAATACTACCGCCGTTCATCATAAAATGCGTTGCAAAAGTATGCCTCAAAACATGTGTTGCCTGTCCGCTCGGTAGCGTCGGTTTAACAGCCTTTAAAATTTTCCGGAAACACTGATATGATATATCAGGAAACAACAGCCCGTTCTTTCCGTCACATATCATGCCGGCAACGTTATCAGAGATCGGTACGATTCTGGGCTTACGGTTTTTTGTAAATGTGAATCGTATTTTATTTTGAATCACATGTTCCCGTTTTAGCCTAATTGCTTCACTCCATCGTGCGCCAGTACTGAGGCAAAGAACGGCAATTTTATAGTTATCACCGCTAAGGTGAGTCAGCAACCTGTTGATATCGTCATCAGTCAGATATGACATTTCCGTAGCCTGTTCTTTCAGCTTTTTATAGCCGCTGAAAGGATGTTCGCCATGGTAGAGGCCGGTATCAATTAAATATGTAAAAATACCGCGCACAGCTGTAATTTCACGATTAATTGTCGATGCCTTAACCCCATGGGCTACCCGTAACTGGCAATACTGGGATATAAAGGATTTGTTTATTTTTGGCACCTCTGGATCTGACATCACACGACAAAACATATTAATTCTGTTCTTTTGATCCCGACCATGGTCGAGGTGCTTGCCAAATAAATCCCACCATTGTTGCGCGATTTCGCTTAACCTGCGGGTATCGGTCAACTTCGGTGTCCATTCTTTCGAGTGGTTAGCCATTACATACCGTTCATAATTAACGGCTTCAAACTTCTTATCAAATTTCCGTCTGACGCGCTTTCCGTTGCGGCCAGTTGGACGAATGTCCACTTCATAGCGACCATCTTCGAGTTTCTTAATTGACATAAGAAATCCCTCCAATGGCACAAAGACTCTTGGAGTCAATGAATTGACAAAAATCCTTATGTAATGTTAACCAGTCTTTTTCTTTGATTGGACTGACATTGTTTTCTCTGGCCCATTGTGTGCGAGAGCTGGTGCAATTTGACCAGCTTCTGGATTGGTTTCATCAAACATAAACCAATCCATATACTTCCGAAATCGTGCTATAGAAAATAATTTTTCTGCTGATTCAAGTGACATATTCATTTTTCCTGATTCATAACCATGATAAGTGTGATAATTAATTCCTGTTAAATCAGTCATTTCTTTAAGTTTTAATCTCTCAGATTCTCTAATAAGTTTCAATTTTTCATTTTTCGGGGTTGACATATTTTTTCATATCCTCTAAATTTTAGATTAAAAGAAATTCCCATAGCTAGCAGCTAAGAGAAAATAGGGGCTACGAAGAGCTTCAATAAAAGAGATTATCAGATGAATAAAGAAATCGTAAATGTTTCTAGTGCTTCAGATGGTGTTACTGAAGCCAAGTTTGCAGAAATGGTTGGAAAAACCAAGCAAGCAATTTCAGATATGCGTAAAGATGGCAAACTGCCCGTAATTGAAATGAAGAACCCCAAAAGTTCTCGTGGTGAATACTATATTTATTTACCTGCCTGGAACTTAGGACTGAAGTTGGCTTATGAATCTTTACCTAAAGAAATTAGAGAAGGCTGGTTAACATGGTTAGGACTGAAATCATGACGTTTAAACAAATAAGTCCTCACAGTTTTTGTTATCGGGATTTTGACATTATAAAATTACCCAGAAAAATAATGAATCCCATCACACGTTATCACGTCTGGTATGGCAAAGACTCTTTGGGTAAATTTGATGCAATGGCTCAGGCAATCCATTATATCGATAAATTATACCAGGGGATAAATGATGAGAAATCCTAGCGTAAGCGTCAAGGCAACAAGACTGGCTTATGTAATGGGCATAGATGAACGTTCCGTTGTGCCCTCTTGTGACGGTAAGTTATTACGATTATATCTTCATGACCATTTACTGATTCAGATTGAATTATAACCAGAAATTAAAGATTACCAACTCAATCAAAATAAAATTTTTAAAACAATTAATCATTAAAAATATAACTAATTATTTTTTATTTAACACCAGGGAAATTTTTAACTTTGCTATGGCGAGTGACGACATGAAGTATCGTCACCACATATTACCCAAACGCATTCAAGAGGTAACCCGATGTCACTACTTAGGAATACCACCGCCGATGAAAGCCATCATTTTTTCCCATCGCGTAAGGGGGTGTCCAGCTTGTCTATCAACACCATACAACGCAATACCTGCTCTTTTTCTGGCGGGATTATAAAGCGCGGTCAGGGGTTGAGTGTCAGTTTCTTCAATTTCTCGCAATCTCGCTTTAATCTGGTTTTCATCCAGTTGCGGAAGTTCATCTGCCAGCCTTCGGTACCGTCTTACTTGAGATTTTGCGCTACCGGCTTTTTCACCAAATTTAACAACAAACTGAATAGCGGAAATCAAGGCAATAAGAAAACCCAACAGCCATCCGTATTGGAAATGTGCAAAAACAGAAGCACCCAGAAATACCTGCCAAAAAGAACAACATTGTTCAACTCGGCGATTAAAAATTTCTGTCATTTCGGCAAGGTAAATCGAGTAGTAGACTTCAAATTTAATGTGTTCGGATGGCTGTTCCATTTTGGGGCTCCTTATTTTTTATCGTTCTCCCCAGTCTTTTGCTCTTCTTGCTGTGACGGGGCAGGTTTATGTAATCGGGTATAGTCTTCTCTTTCTTGGGACATGGATTTCACGCCTTGTTGTTGGATTTTATGTCCACCTCTCACTGGAAAGAAAAAGTGGGCATAAACATGATACCACAACACCCTGTTTTCGGTCAGGGTATAAAAACCGACTCACTAATCTAATTTTTAAGAGGTTAACTATGGCAGTTTATTATCAAGTCATCGCACATCTTACTGAACATGCTAAAGCGTTTGGAATAAATAACCTTCACGGCCTCACCGTTGATAGTAATCGCATTGAGTTATTTAACGACGATAAAAAATTTGCCGAATTATCCATATTGAACAAGGCAAATAACTACCAAAAAAAGGATAACGAGGAAAGATTAGCGCTAGAGACTAAACCGTTAGATCACTTAGTCATTAATACCATTCATTCGCTATTTTCGGGACTTTCTGAAGAAAATAAAAAACAGGAGATAAAAAATCTTACTCCAAAAGAAAAATTAGCACTCATGATCACTATCATGAATGCCATAAGCGAAACCTGTTCAAACATTAACCGCTTTTATGAACAGGATCTTAAATCCACCTTTGATGCAGTCATGGCTATTATGGTCAGAAAAAATTAAAACCACTTAACAATATTTTTCTGTGGTGACCTGATTTTATCGTGGATTTGTTGGGATAGATGATGTGATAACGCACTTATTTCTACTGCATTATCACAAATAATTAGCGTTTCTATTTGTTCGACTTGCTTAATGAGTTCAGTTAACTGTTGTTTAATTTTTTCATTAACAGACATTGTTATTTTCCTTGTTGTGATAAGTCAGTTTATGCCTGTATCTCCCTTCTAAGAATCAACAGGCATAAAAAATATATCACAACACCCTGTTTTCGGTCAGGGCAACAAAACCGATAACTTAATGAGGATATTTATGCATAAATCTAATCAGCACTACCCCTATCGATTAACGGGCGAGTCCGTTAAAAATTATCATATTAATAATAAGAGGAATAAAAAACTGACGTTAATCGATAAATTAATATTGTTATTTGGCGGATTATTTATTTTTTATTTTCTCACCCTAATTATTAAATAAAATGATGACGAATAAACACGCATTAACAAATACATTAATTCACTCGGTTAACACATTACAAAATAATGCCGGTGAGATTAATAGAATAAAGACGGGTATTTATCGCAATGAAGGACTACCCATTAATGCGCGCGTCGATGGGTTAATTAAGGCAGCGAAATGTCGAACCGTTCATTTTAATAAAAATAAAGAAAATCCCGATAATCAATGCCTGTTGGGATTTATTGAATATTTACGAGAACATAATAAACGGTTTGTTAATTTAATTTTTTATTTAGCCAATATTGATAATAAAAAACATCATTTGAAATTTGATGAATTTAATAAAAAAGAAAAACAGGCGATTATTAACGCGCTATTTCAATTACAGGTGCTCGTTGCATTAATACCTAAAAATATCGCACTGCCACTTTAATTTATAAATGAAAATTAACGGTGTTAGCCACACCAAGGGATTGTTTTATCCAAAATAAGGAAAGGAGAAGTAAGAAAATATGACTGCACAATTCGGCGTATTAAAACTCACCGATATGCTAAAGCAAAATCGGGAAGATGAAAGGAAACACTTATTGAGACAATTTTCTGCTCATTTAACGTCGCTGGCCTATCAAATTCTTCATCAAAAGATGTCTTATCACACCGCTTATCAGCACGTGGTGGAAATCAGTCACCACTTTGAACTTCGAGCAGAGAATTTACACCATGTCTGACACGATTGATAAAGCGAATGACTTCGCCCAACAACAATTAATTTACCAGATTAAACAGGTGACCGAGCGCAACAGGGGTATCGCCCGTTTTCATTGTGAGGATTGTGAAAAAGCGATACCTGAAGCGCGCCGTATCGCTTCCCCAGGCTGCAATCGCTGCGTCGACTGTCAATCTCTTTGGGAATCCGCCCAAAAACATTTTAAAAAGAGCAGGAAATGAACGTTTGTTACAACAAAAACAGTCAATTTGCCACTCAATGCTGGCCTGTTCGTATTAAAGCCGAACGATTTGCACTTCTTGATGCAAATCAAGTCGCCAACACGTTTATAAAGGTTTGCCAGGGGTAATAACATGTACCAGTCAGATTTTATCATCAGCCGATTAATTGCGGATTTTCATTTTAAAGAACAAAACGGCTATCTACGTCAGGGTGTTTGTCCCCAGTGCAACAAAAAAGAGTTATTTACCGCTATTGAAAAACCCTTTGTACTTAAGTGTGGCCGTGAAAATAAATGTGGGGCTGAAATTATTGTTAAAGAAATTTATCCTGAGCTGTTTCATAATTGGTCAACGCACTACCCTAAAACACAACAAGCCCCAAATGCCGCAGCGGATGCCTATCTGCAACAGGCTAGAGGATTAGATATTGCCCCATTAAAAGGATTGTATATTGAATCCGGTTATCACGCTAAAGGGCTGGGTTCAGCAACCGTAAAATTTACCTTACCCAATGGCGCTTATTGGGAGCGAATTATTGATAACCCACAACGCTTTGACCGCAAGGCTAACTTTTTTGGCAGTTACAAAGGGTATTGGTGGAGTCTGCCACAACAGAATTTAACAAAGGCAACTGAAATCTGGCTAACCGAAGGGATTTTTGATGCAATTAGTCTTGCTCAGAATGGACTGTATGCCGTTTCCCTGATGAGTTGTCATAATTACCCAGAGCACGCCTTGGCGGCGCTTAAAACGGCATTGGGCGCGAACAAAAAGCCCCTATTGGTCTGGGCACTTGATAAGGGTAATGCGGGCGAAAAAGCGATAAGAAAACACGTTGCACGCAGTCAGCAAGAAGGCTGGAAATCCTGTGCCGCCTTACCTTCGCAATTTAAAAATGAAGACTGGAACGATTTACACCTCAAAGGTAAGCTCGAACGTTATGACTTAATGCGTTATCGTTATTATGGCGACTTGTTACTGACAAAAAGTGCTACCGATAAGGCAATGTTAATATTCAATTATACCCACCGTAATGACTTCTATTTTCAATTTGATAGCCGTTTTTACTGGTTTAAACTCGATATTGAAAGGCATTTAAAGGCGGTTGAACGAATTTTAGACTCAGAAAAGCTAACTAAAGAAGAAGCCACCACAAAAGCGTTAAAAGAGTCCGGCGCTGTCAACGAAATCGCCAACTGTTACCCGACTCCGCTTTATTTTCAGAAATCCGAAGAAACCGACGAATCCTGGTATTATTTAAAACTGGATTTCCCGCAACAAAGACCCAACGTCAAAGCCACTTTTACCGCCAGTCAGTTAACCAGCGCTTCTGAATTCAAAAAACGGCTTTTGCATGTCGCTAAAGGTGCTGTTTACACTGGGGACACCCATCAACTTGACCGCTTTTGCAAAAACGAATTACCGCATATCAAGGAAGTAAAAACCCAAAATTTTATTGGTTACAACAAAGTACTGGGCGTTTATGTGTTTAATGATATTGCCGTGCAAAACGGCAAATTATATACCCTGAATGAAGAGGATTATTTTTCACTGGAGCATCTCGATATCAAAACATTAAGTAGCAGTCCAAGACTGGAAATTAATCATGAACTCAGCGACTTCGATGTTCACTGGTTGGACGATTTATGGCTTGCTTTTGGGGTTAAAGGCTATACTGTGCTTGCGTTCTGGCTCGGGTCACTGTTTGCCGAACAGATACGAAAGTTAAGTAAAAGTTACCCTTTTCTGGAAATTATGGGGGAACCCGGCTCAGGCAAAAGTACCCTGATAGAGTTCTTCTGGCGGTTAACGGGTCGCGCTGATTACGAAGGCTTTGACCCTTCAAAGTCGACCTTGGTAGGCCGTGCGCGTAATTTTGCCCAGGTGAGTAATCTTCCTGTTTGTTTGATAGAAAGTGACCGAATGCAGGATAACGTAAAACGGGCTTTCGATTGGGAAGAAATGAAATCCCTTTACAATGGTCGTGCAACACGTTCAACAGGTATAAAAACCAATCAGAACGAAACCTATGAGCCGCTCTTTAAGGGCAGCATTATTATCGCCCAGAATAGCAGTGTCGAAGCCTCAAGAGCGGTATTAGAGCGGATTATTCATCTCCATACCGATAAGTCAGGTCAAAGCGAACAGACCCGTCAGGCGGCCATTCGCCTGGAACGCTACCCTATTGAACAATTATCCGGCTTTTTGCCCAAAGCGCTGTTAAGTGAAAATGCGATTGTAACGGCTTACGAAACTTCTCTCGATGAAGTTCAGCGACAACTCTTCGATGATGAAGCGATTGGCCATGAACGCATTGCTAAAAATCACGCTCAACTCATCGTTCTGTTACGCACGTTATCCTGTTTTCTGCCCATCAAAGAAAGCCGAGTAGCAGAAACAGAAACCTTTATCGTCGAACTGGCAAAAGAACGTGTTCAGGCATTAGAAGCCGATAATACCCTGGTCACTGAGTTTTGGGATATGTTTGATTATCTCAATCAAAATACCCCATATGGCGTTAATCACAGTAATGAAGAGAATATTTATGCGGTTAACTTTAATCATCTGGCACAGGTGGCCAGTGAATACCGCCAAAATATGCCCAATCTGTCAGAAATCAAATCCCTGCTTAAAATGGGTAAAAGACGTCGTTTTGTTGGGATTAAAACGGTGAGAAGTCACGTTAATAACCAATATAATCAGGCATTACCAACCTTAAGTGCGCTAAAAAAACCTGACGTCGTTAAATGTTGGGTATTTGAAACTAATTATTGAAAAAATGAAAGAATACTCCTATCTTGCCTTTGTTTTTATCAGATATTAACGCAGGGGACGCAGTTTTATATATAAATCCATTTGCTCTGTCTCCTGTTTATAATCTGACTTTTGTTTAGATTTACCTTGCTAATCTTAAAGGTTTTTCAGCAGATTATTCATATTCACCCTTCACTCTCCCTAAATCAGGGCTTGATATTAGCGATTATATAACTATTGATATCAATTTTTGACTGGTCAGCTATCATAAATGGTTACATTTAACTTCCTGTCAAGTAATATAAGAACCCATTCTTCTTGGCAGGATGTCACAGATTTTAACTATCGATAAGGTAAATTTATGACCGAAAAGAAACAAGAAATGTCATTGAATGATATTCAAAAAGATATTGAGGAAATAAAAAATAATATAAAACGCAGGAACTTATTATCAGGATTAATACTTATTATTATGATAATTTTTATCTTATCAATAATAAGTCTAGGGTTATCATTCAAAATGAATATTGAAGATAAGTTCAACTTGATTACAACAGAATATAATAAAGTAAAATCTTTAGAGAATAAACTTAAAAAATTCCTTCCTTAGTTACCCATTACCAAGACCTATTTAAATTCGCTAAGCGACTTAAGCTATATCGTTTAGCGATATTTTCCAGACATCACCACGAGCGATTAACTCACAGCCAAAATAGCAAGATATTCATCATACATAAACGTTAATATTTATTTAACATAACTGTTCATCATTTAATCGTTATTATCTATTTTCAAAATTTTGGGGTATGTGTCGGAAAACGGTTACAATGGTTACAAAAATAAAAAACTATTATAATTAATTGATAATATAATATATTTTAAAAACTTTAAACGGTTACAAAATGGTTACAGTAGGGTTACATGTAACGGTTACAAAACGTTTAAAACTAAAAACTTAACTTATTGATTTATAACAATGTAACTTTTTTATTCTGTTTTGTAACCCCACTGTAACCGTTTGAAGGTTACAAAAAAATCGTATTTTAATTATGGAGTTAAGTCCTTTTTTTGCGCATTCTAACTGTTGTAACCGTTTTCCGACGCATACCCCCTTTTTTTAGCGCAAAATAAGTTATTATTTTGTTAAAATGTTAAATATCAAAAAGGCTTTTTCTTCTTGTTTTAGTGATCTTTGTTTTTATTAAAAAATAAGTGCATGGATTTGCACAAAAATGCACAAATTTGCACAAGTTTTTGCCCACCTGAAATCACCGAAAAGGGCAGTACTGGCCTACGCTAAGTGGCGTTGTCCAACTGCACAAAAAACGACATGTTTTGCGGGCAGGCGCGGCGGGGCTACCACTGCGATTTTTCATGTTTTTTTGATTTAACTTCCTATCCGATTGACATAATTCAATATTGTATATACAGTAATATATATACATTTTTGTCATTACAGGTGCTCAATGTCACTACAATTTGAATGGGATCCTGAAAAATCAGCATCAAATTTAAAAAAACATGGGATTCGATTTGAAGAAGCTGCACAGGTTTTCAATGATCCTATGCATTTATCTCATCAGGATCGTTTCGAAAATGGAGAATTGCGTTGGCAAACCATTGGGCAAGTTGGAGGTTGTATTATTGTTTTTGTCGCACACACGATAAATTTTGAAAATTCAGTAGAAATTATTCGAATAATCAGCGCCCGAAGAGCGACGCGCGCAGAGAGAAAACATTATGAAAAAAGTTACTATTAAACAAAATGCCTTACCAACATTAACTGATAAACGCAAAGCAGAGTTGAAAGTACTGGCTGGTATGCCGGAAAGTGAAATAAATTTTAGTGACATCCCACCAATGGATGAAGTGACATGGCAAAATGCCCATCGGGGTAATTTTTATCGTCCTATTAAACAGCATGCTTCTGTCCGCATTGATGCCGATGTTTTGGCGTGGCTCAGAGGATCAGGGAAAGGCTATCAGACGCGTTTAAACGCAATTTTAAGAGCGGCAATGCTCAAAGACTTAAATAATAAGCGTTGAAAGACAGACCAATCAACGGGGCTTTCTGAGGCGCAGTTAAACACCCTCTGCAAGGATTAGATTTTATTTTTTATCCGATTCAAGGCGTAAGGGGTAAACTGAATCACTTCTTCGCCGAGCCACTCATTAAGCTGCTGCATTTTATGTTGCAACGGATGTAATTCGTTGCAGATAAACACATTAGCCGCTTTTTGTACGTCCCCAAATCCCCCCACATTCTGTGGCATAATACCCATTAATTGTGGTGGCACGCGGTGAGCAGCTAACATATCGTCCCTACTGACGTTTTTGATATTTAAAAATTCATCTTTCGCAGCGGCTTCGGATAACGGAATGGTTTGTATGCCATCCTTCTTGCCGTTGGGTGAATACAAAAGCAGATTGCGAAAGTTTCCCAAGCCTTTACTGCTTTTTAGCTGTTCGCGGAGATTATCAATATCCTGGAAGTTAATTGTATCATTGATATACAGGATATAGCCGGCATGAGAGCCGTTCAGATAATACTTACGGCGAAAGAGGGTTGCCGATTCATTGAGTAAAATGGCGGTCATGGCGGCCAGATATTCGGGTAGGCCGTAGATTTCCTGATTGATATCCGGCTCAAGCAAATGAAAAACCTGCCCCCTTTGAAAAGTAAACGGCACGCTGTCAAAACCTGCATGCAAAAGGTAATAAGTGGCTAAATCCTCACCGCGCCGGGTGAGTTTGGCTGGGATGGATTTTAGCGAAATGGTTTTATTTAAGCCATTTTTTCGCCGTTCCAGATAGGCATTGCCAAAAATCAGAAAATCCAGCGCAAAACGGTCAAAATCCTGACGACTTAACCATTGATGTGGCACAAAAGTACTGCTTAAAATATTGCGTTTGACATAAATGGCACTGCTATGATGGGCCGCAGCGCGAAAAATGCGCGATAAACCCTCAAAACTTATTGGCGGCTCGTAGTAATTGTCGATAAGTGCACATTCCAAATAATCAAAAATCTCGCGCCGGTCAAGCATGGACACCGGGTCACCAAAGGTAAAGGCGTCTACTGACGGTTTTTTTGTGGCGGTGAGCGTACGGTTTTTCGTTTTTCGCATATTAGAATAGCTCGATAATGGGTTTGTGTTGCTGGCCATCGCCGGTTAACGGTTCATGGTACAGCGCATGCATGGTGGCCCAGGCTAAATCAGCGTGGCTGGCATCTTCACTGCGATCCGCTTCATAGGTGGGACGGTTCCCACTGGCGGTCGTGGCGCGTCTAATCGCCATAAAGGCACGGGTAATATCCTGCGCCCCGGCATCATATTCGAGCCGGTGATGGCTGATAACATCATAGGCTTTTAACACTAGCGCATTTTTCAGCGCCGGGTTATAGATAAATTCGTTGACCTGTGGGAAAAAATCGCGCACATATTGTAAAACGCCATGGCCGATACCCGTTGCATCCAGTCCGATGTAGTCGACCTGATAACGGGTGGTGAGTTGTTGAATTGCGGCGGCCTGCGCGCGAAAGTCCAGTCCCCGCCATTGGAAGTACTCCAGAATGCGAAATTTTCCACCGGGTGTGGTGGGTGGTGCAATGACGACACAGCCTGCGCTGTCACCGTGCTGGGAGCCTTTGGCGGGGTCGTAGCCTATCCAGACGCTTTGTGACCCATAAGGCCGTGACATCAAGGGACTGACATCCGCCCACACGTCCCAGCTATCCACCTGACAGGCCTGCATCAGTGAAAACGAAAACAGCGAGTCGATATCGTCAACAAATTCACACATCAACAGGTTTTGATATTCATCCGGACTATAGCGCTTTTTTAACCCTTCACGGTCGAACAGGTTACAGCCGCCGTTAATGGCATCGTCTAATGTTACGATTTGTCGCCAATGGCCATCTTCACAATAGCGACCGTTCGCCAACAACTTGTGGCTGATGCCGATATCAATCTGGTCTTTTTTTGACCTTCCCCGGTTAAACAGTTTGCCAGACCAGAACGGGTAAGCGCTATGCGTCAGGCTTGACGGGGTTGAAAAGTAGGTCTGCCGCCATTTTTTCTGCATCGCCATGCCCGACGCCACTTTACGTAATTCCTGAAATTTCGGGATCCAGAAATATTCATCCAGATAAAGATTGCCGTGATAACTTTGGGCCGTGCGCGCATTAGTGCCAAGAAAATAAAGCGTGGCGCCGTTGGCTAACACGATAGGGTCACCTTTTAGGGCAACATCCACTTCCTGCGCCATCTTGATGATGTAATCCTTAAAAACATGCGCCTGAGATTTACTGGCGGATAAAAAGACCTGATTGCGGCCGGTGGTTAACGCGTCCATCAACGCCTCGCGAGCAAAAAACCAGGTGGCGCCTATCTGGCGTGATTTTAAAATATTGCGTATCGGATAGGTTAATCCCGCCTGATACCAGTGCTTCTGGTAATCAAAAAGATGTTGGTGAAAATGTTTTAACAGCGACGCAATCTGCTCATCACTAAAGGCATTCTTTTCAGGTGGAGTCCGGTTATTTTTTTTATCACGCCCGCTTTCCCTTCCGCCTTGTTGGTATTGTTCAATTCGACACTGGCGCTCCAGTTGCCGATAAAGCAGGTCAATCTCCTTAAAATCTTTACCGTCTTTCTGTTCTTTGCCAATGAGCTGGCAAAGTCGCGCCTCCAGGCTCAGTTTGACAGCTTGCGTGGCCTTTTGCGCATTCCACTGGTCTCGTCGTTTCCAGCTATGTACGGTGGAGACATTTTGCCCCAACATATGGGCAATCTGACTCGGGCTGTAGCCTTCTAAAGCCAGTTGTCGGGCGCGGTGTCGTAAAAAGGGGTTTTCATTTTTCATGTGGCTAGCATAACGAAGATTTCCCAAGGATTGCCTGGGTGAAAATTTGTTTGACCGTTCAAACAATCCCACCGCCTTGTTTCCTTCTCTCATCTTTTTAATCCTATGCCCATGATGTCAACAAACCCTACCCTGGCGGGAGCCTGTGTAATGAAAAAAACCAAACCGATTCGTATCTGTGTGGAAGGTGCCACCACCGATGGCCGTAAAGTCCAGCGAGAGTGGCTGACCGATATTGAAAAAAACTACGACCCGGACACTTTTGGGGCACGAATTAACCTTGAACATTTGAAATCGCCCTGGATGCCCTGCTTTGGCGATGTGCTTTCCGTTTATACGGAAGAAATCAAAACAGGGGCATTAGCCGGAAAACTTGGACTTTACGGGGTGCTATCGCCCACCGATGAATTGATTGCCATGAATAAACAACGGCAAAAAGTTTACACCTCAGTCGAAATTGATACGGCTTTCGCCGATACGGGTAAAGCCTATCTCGTCGGTCTTGCGGTGACGGATAATCCCGCCAGTCTGGGCACCAGTATGCTGGCATTCAGTCACGGTAAACCTGATTGTCTCGCTGAGCGTAAATTATCCCCCCATAGCGTGTTTACTGCTGCCGAAGAAACCTTGCTCGAATTTATCGACGAAACGACCACCGTTTCTAATCCATCACTCAACCTGCTTGAAAAAGTTAAAGCCTTATTTGGGCATGAGCGCAATGAGCAAGGCCAGATCTTTAGCGATATCCAGCAGGCAATTGAGTATTGTGCAAACCAGCAGGCAAAGAGTGAACAACAAATCGCCGAATTAGGGGTTGCGTTAACTGCGCTAAAAAATGCCAGTGCAGAAAAGCACCAGCAACTGAAAACTGAACTGACGACTTTGACGACCAGCCTGGCGCAAGAAGAAACACCGACGCGCCCTGTTTCACTCGGTCGGATACGGGATACCGATACCCTGACCAACTGTTAACGAGAAGACGATGAGAAAAGAAACCAAATTAAAATTCAATCAGTACTTAAGTCGCCTGGGGGAAATCTATCACGTCTCGCCGCAGGATTTTGCCGGGAAAGTGAATATTGAACCGTCCAAAGCACAGGTACTGGAAAGTCAAATCCAGCAAAGTGCCGGTTTTTTGAAAAAAATAAATCTGGTACCGGTACTTGAACAGCAAGGTCAGGTGATAGGACTCGGGATGGGCTCTACGGTGGCCGGCACCACCGATACGAGTAGCAAACGTCGAGAACCGATTGACCCGACGTCCTTGGACACGATTGACTACTATTGCTATCAAACCAATTTCGATACTGCCATCAGCTATGCCAAGCTCGATATGTGGGCCAAATTTAACGATTTTCAGCGTCGTATCCGCGATGCGATTGTGCGCCGTCAGGCCCTTGACCGCATTATGATTGGTTTTAATGGTATCAAACGGGAAAAAACCTCAGACCGTACTCAAAATGCCAAATTACAGGATGTGAATATCGGCTGGTTGCAAAAAATTCGCAATGATGCCCCGACCCATGTGATGGCTAACATCACCGATAGTCAAGGCAAAGTGGCCTCAAACACCATTCGCATTGGCGAAAAAGGCGATTACAAAAATTTGGATGCGCTGGTAATGGACACGGTTGAACGGGTGATTGATGAAGTGTATCAGGATGATACCGATTTGGTGATTATTTGTGGTCGTTCCTTGCTTGCCGATAAATACTTTCCGATTGTTAACAAAGAACAGGCGAATAGCGAAATGCTGGCCGCCGATGTGATTATCAGTCAAAAACGCTTGGGTGGATTACCGGCTATTCGCGCCCCATTCTTCCCAGATAAATCTCTGCTCATTACCCGTCTGGATAATCTCTCGATTTACTATCAGCAAGACACCCGTCGGCGCCAAATCAAGGATACGCCCGAGCGTGACCGGATTGAAAATTATGAGTCGGTCAATGAAGCCTATGTGGTGGAAGATTATCGCGGGGTGGCACTGGTCGAAAATATTGACATCTTACCCGAAGATAAACCCCAATCAGGACTGCAAGGTGGGAATACACCCGATTCAGGTGGCAGCAGTCAGACTAATCAGGGCGATGGCTAATGCTCACCCCCTGGCAATGTCACCAGCTGCGCTTGGTGGGTGAAAAACCGCGGGGCGCCCATCCGTTATGGGATAACGCCACACAGCAAATTTTGTTGATGTTTCAGCAGGACAAACGTCAGTTAAAACGCATCCAGTCAACCGAACGGAAAGCCGAATATAAAAAAACGGTGTTACCCCGTTATGCCCCTTGGGTGAGCGGAGTATTGGAAAACGGCGACGGCCAGCAGGACGACACGCTGATGATGGTGATGCTCTGGCGCATTGACGCCGGTGACATTGAAGGCGCGCTGGCTATCGCCGAATATGCGTTAGCGCATGGGCTTTTAATGCCGGCTGGACATACCCGTACGACGGGGTGCGCGATTGCAGAAGAAATAGCGGCGGCGGCCAAAACCGCTTACCAGCAGAAGGTACCGCTGAGTTTGTCGCTTTTAGCGCAAACCGTCACCTTAACGGATGAGGAAGACATGCCGGATGTGGTCAGAGCGGAATTGTATAAATGGGTGGGTTTTTGCCAGCGCGATAATGGCTTGCTCGCCGCCGCGCTCGACACCTTAAAACGCGCGCTAATACTTTTCCAAGGGGTTGGCGTCAAAGGCGAGATCAAAAAGTTGGAAAAAGCGCTCAACACCGCGTTACCGAAAACATGAGTTGTGCCCACGCACTCGGGCGGCACAGTGAAAGACCGCGTTATGTTCACTGTCCACCGCCCGACCTATTGAGGTGAGGATATGGATTTTATTTCGCCGGAAAAACCGCCTAAAGAAGAAAGTGATCTGGTGACCGACGATCCCTTCTGGCCTGCCGTGTCACCTCAAAATTACCGCGCAGTGATGCGTGAGAACGATGGCACCATCATCGCTTCGCGTCTTAAGGATGCACTCACCCACGCGATGATTGAAGTGGCGTACGAACTGCGGGACTGGCAAACCCAGAAAAAACGCGAAGGATTTAACTATTTAGCTAATATTCCGGCCATGCATATTAATGACGACAGTGCGCTTTGCCTGCTGTATGAACGCGCGGTATTTGGCCTCGCTAAGGCTAACTTGTCTGAACGGTTTCGAGATATCGACACGCAGGCATCCGGCCACAAAAAAGCTGACAGTCTGTCGCCGACGATTGATGATTACCGACGTGATGCCCTCTGGGCGATAGCACGAATTAAAGGGCAGGGTCATAACGTGGTGGCACTGATATGAAGGTACTGAGTCAACAAAACGAGAGTCTGGATGAGATTTGTTTTCGCTACTATGGCACTTGCGTTGGCACCGTTGAGCGAGTGCTTGAAGTTAATCCCGGACTTTGCAGCCACGCTGCCAGATTGCCGATGGGCGTTGAAATTCAATTACCGGAAATCAGCGCGGCCACCTCAAATCGTTCGCAGATTGTCCTATGGGACTAAACAGGAAATGGATACCCTGAAAAAGGGGGAGTGATGCGTATGTTTGAAAAGTATTCCAGTCCCTTGTCGTATATGGGCGGAATTGTCACAACAGTCATTGGCATTTTCACGCTCGAACAGTGGGTTGGCCTAATAGGTATTGTCTGCACGGTCATCACCTGTCTGGTCAACTGGTATTACAAACGCAAGGAGTACCGGTTAAAAGCGCGCAACATCAAAGGGAGGCCATGATGAAGATACCAAAAAAATAGTGATGGCAACAGGCGGTAGCGCGTTGTTTTTAGCATCAAGCATGATAACCCATTTCGAAGGGATGAGACTTAAGCCCTATTTCGATGGTGGCGGTGTGCTTTCTGTTTGCTACGGGCACACCGGTAACGATATTGAGCGTAACCGAGCGTACTCCAAAGAAGATTGTGACAAGTGGCTTGATGACGATTTAAAGGCGGTTAAGCACTATGTTGACCCGCTGGTCAAGGTCGATATCAATACACTGACTCAAGCAGCGCTTTATTCATTTGCTTACAACGTGGGTGTGGGAAATTTTGCCAAATCGACATTACTCAAAAAGCTCAACTCCAATGACCGAAAAGGCGCTTGTGATGAAATGAAACGCTGGGTTTATGTCGATGGCAGAAAGTGGAAAGGATTAATGACCCGTCGGGAAATAGAGAGCGTAATATGTTATGGAGACCTTACGCATTTGGCGTAGTGATTATTGTGGGGTTAATCGTCTGGGCGTCTTGGTTGTTGACATCCTTAAACGAAGTCAAGGCATTAAATAAAAACCTCACCATTGACCTCGATAAACAGATAGCCATTACCACTAATGCTTTTCAGTCAATGAGGGTAATCAATGATATTGCACGAATTAATAGTGAGACCCGTCAGCGTAAAGCAGTTGACTCTCAGGCAACACAAGCAGCAATTAAAACGCATGTCGTCCATCAGGATTGTGCCAATCGCATTATTCCTCATGGGGCTATTGTCGAGTTGCAGCAGCACACGAAACGAATACGTTCAGACGCCTCACATTCCGATACCCCCTTACCTACTCGCTGATTGCTTACCGCCAGCCATCACAGATATGATGACATGGCGTGATAGTCTGGTACTCAATGAGCAGTTACTGACAGTGATTGAGCTGTGTAATCTTGACAAAAAGGCAATAAAGCGAATTGAAGCGCAGAGAACGAAAAACAGACGGAATATCGGCAAAAATAGATTAAAACCGAGTGTTTAGGAAAATAACATGACCACCCAACTTTTAAATGGTGATTGCCATCAATTATTGACCACGCTGCCGCCCGATAGTGTCGATTTGGTGTTAACAGACCCGCCCTACGGGATTATGAAGTGCAACGGCGAAACCGGTTGGTACGCCGAAAAACTGCGCTGGGATGAACGTCTGGATCAGACAAAAATCTGGGCTGAACTCAATCGGGTAGTCAGACCGAAGGGCATGATTTTACTCTTTTCAAAAGAACCGTTGACGAGCCAGTTAATTCAGACCCCTCATACCAACCTGCCCTTTTCTTATCGGCTGATTTGGGTTAAAAATCATTTTGGCCATCCCCTTTCCTGTCGCCGGATGCCGGTGAATTTTTTTGAAGACATCGGCGTCTTTTACAAAAAGTTTGATAGTAACAAGCGTGACCCGAGGCGGGATTATGTCGCAAAATTGCTCGAATTTATCGGCGAACCACCGAAAGCGATTATTGCCGAACACGGTCAGCAATTTGCGCATTTTTTAAAACACCAAAATTTGCAATTTTCGCTTTGCACCAAAGCGGCCTGGCAGCAGCTGACGGAATGCTTTTCACTTAGCGCTTTCCCCGCGTGGAAATCCTATGAACAATTACAAGCGTGGCAGCCGTTTAAACGGACTTTTAACCTTCCCGAGGGTAAAAAATTCAAATCCAATGTCTTTTACTACCCGAAAGACGTGCCGAGTGTGCACCCAACCCAAAAGCCGGTGGCGTTACTAACCGATTTAATCGAGACCTTCAGCCATCCGGGTGATACGGTGCTCGATTTTACCATGGGCAGCGGCTCGACGGGCGTGGCATGCGTGAAGACCGGACGCCACTTTGTCGGCATCGAAGCCAATAAAGCCTATTTTGACATTGCCGAAAAACGCATCCGGCAGGCACAATCGATAAGGATGAAGGATGAAAAAGCCAGAACAGCTGCGTGATCACCTATCGCAGCACGTGCCGTTTTTGAACCACAATCCGGAACTGATGACGGTATTTGTCGAAAATGGTCACGTGATAGCGACAATGGCGCCGTCAATCTCTTTTGAGTATCGTTATACGATTAACCTCATCATTGAGCGCTTTGGTGGAAATCAGGATATTCTGATGGCCGTTTTGGTCGACTGGATACGGCAATATCAACCTGAACTCTTCGCTAATCCCGACCGACGGCAACACGATTTTCGTTTTGAAATGGACTTTATTGATAATCAGACCGCGCATATCAGTATTGAAATAGACCTCACCGAGCGGGTGCTGGTTAAAACCAACGGCGGTAAACAGGTGGTCGAAGCCATCCCTGAACCCGAGGATCCATTCGATAAGTAGCCTGGAGTCGATTAATGGACGAGACATTACGCCGTTTTGAAGCGGAGCTTACTGCGCTGTTATCGCATCTGACGACCGCCGAACGTAAAAAACTGGCACGATCGATTGGCCAACGGTTGCGCCAATCCCAGTTTGCCCGCCTTCGCGCCCAACAAAACCCGGACGGTAGCCCATTTACCCCGCGAAAAAAGGGTTTTATTGCCCTTCGACGCGAGATGACACTGTTAATTGATGGCGAACCGGTGCATTTAACGGATGTGCGGCAACGAGGCCAAAGAATCACCGGCATTGACGCCAAACGCCGCCAGAAGCGCAGCGTGCAACTGGCGGACATTCAAACCTTTCTTGAAAGCAAAAAAACACGGATCACTGCTCGGCGATTAACCCATCAACAGCGTATGTTTAAAAAACTGGCCACCGCCCGATTCTTACGCCTAAAAACCGACAGCCAAGGCATCAACTTAGCCTTTTTGCCTTCTGCCGCGCGAATAGCACGGGTTCATCATTTTGGGCTGACGGAGCGCTATCACGGCAAAACGGTACATTATCCTACCCGCCAGTTATTGGGGCTGACGGCGCAAGAGATGATTTATATTGAAAATCAGCTACTCGATTTTCTGACCCGTTAATTGTCTGAGCATTCAAACAAGACCAATCGTGAGCAACACACCTTGATATGCGTAACAATATCGCTATGACGTTGATTTACCAGTGACAGGAAAGGATAATGACCGCAAATCTGTTGCGTCGCTTACAAAATCTTATTCGGGTCGGGGTGGTTGTTGAGGTGGATAGCCAAAAAGGTTGCCGGGTTAAGACCGGTGAACTGATTACAGACTGGCTTAAATGGCTCACCTTGCGAGCGGGACAAACCCGGACACTCAGTGCACCGAGCCCCGGTGAACAGGTGTTAATTCTGGCATTAGGTGGTGAACTCACCACCGCGTTTGTGCTGATGGGCATTTTTTCCGATTGCCATCCTGCGCCGATCCCCTCATTGACCGCTGACCATCGTACCTATGCCGATGGTGCCGTCATTGAATATGAACCCGCCACCGGCCTATTAAAAGCAACCGGCATTGAACAAGGTTGCATTGAAGCAAAAAATAGCCTGACGGTGAGTGCAAAGCGAGTCACCGTCAAGGCGGCAGTGAATATTGAATTCGACACCCCCAATGTTATTTGCACCCAAAATCTGACCACCACGTCACTCACGGTCACCCAAGGCGCACAGATGGCGGGGGATGTGACCCACTCCGGCGGTACCTTGATGTCTAACGGCATTCGTGTTGACAACCATCGTCACGGCGGTGTTGAACGCGGCAGCGCCATGACGGAGGGACCGCAATGAATGCCCTGGGGATGAACCGGCAAACCGGCCAATTTATCAGCGAAAATGCGCATATTGCCCAGTCGGTGCAAGATATTTTACTGACCCCGGTGGGCAGTCGGGTCATGCGCCGTGATTATGGCTCACTGCTGTTTAGTCTGCTAGATAAACCCCAAACTCCGGCATTAAGACTCCAACTGATGGCAGCCTGCTTTAGCGCACTTTTACGCTTTGAGCCGCGGATCAGGCTGGAAAAAATTAACATCGAACAACACGCGGAGACTTCGCAGATTGCGATTGTGGCACAAATTATCGACAGTGGCACCGCGTTTTCTTTTCATTTTCCCGTGAGATCGAGATGACAACCATCGATTTAAGCCAATTACCAAAACCCGAAGTGGTTGAGATACTGGATTTTGACACCCTGCTTGCCAAGCGTAAAAATGCCCTGATTGCCGCGTGTCCGGCTGAAATCCGTGATGCCATCGCGCAAACCCTGGCGCTGCACTCTGAACCGTTAACCAAGTTACTGGAAGAGAACACCTATTATGATTTGCTGTTGCGCCGCCGCATTAATGAAGCCGCCTTAGCCAATATGGTGGCCTTTGCCCAAGGTGCCGATCTTGACCATCTGGCGGCAAATAACAATGTCAGACGCCTGCGTTTAACAGAAGGCAACGCGACGGCTATCCCACCGGTGCTGCCCATCTTTGAATCCGATAACGATTTACGTCTGCGTATCCCGGCCGCCTTTGAAGGGCTGAGTGTAGCCGGCCCCACCGGCAGCTACGAATTTTACGCCCGCAGCGCCGATGGACAGGTCGCCGATGCGTCGGTCATTAGCCCGAAACCGGCAGAAGTGACCGTCACTATCCTGTCACGCGACGGGAATGGCACGGCCAGTCAAACCCTGATTAACACGGTGGAAAAAGCCCTGAATGATGAAAATGTGCGCCCCGTCGCCGACCGGGTTACGGTGCAATCGGCCAACATCATACCCTACCAGGTCGATGCCACGCTTTATCTGTTGCCTGCACCGGAATATGAACCGATTTTGGAAACGGCACACGAAAAGTTGATCGCCTATACGCGCGAACAACACCGATTAGGCCGTGATGTGGCCTTAAGTGCGCTGTATGCCGCCTTACACGTCACTGGCGTAACCCGGGTGGTCATTCACACACCGAAACAGGATATCAAGATAGCCAAAACGCAAGCCAGCTTTTGCACCGACATCAATCTTAAGATGGAGAGCAAAACCGATGCATAAGACGTTATTACCGACCGGCTCCACGGCGCTTGAAAAAGCGGCCTCAGTGGCGTTGTCACAGATTTTGACCTTACCCATTCCGCTTCGCACCCTCGTCAATCCCGACACGTGCCCCGTCCATTTGCTGCCTTATCTGGCCTGGAGTTTCAGCGTTGACAGGTGGGATAAAAACTGGCCGGAGAAAACCAAACGCGAGGCCATTAAAGCCGCGCTCTTTATTCATCAGCATAAAGGTACCATCGGCGCACTGCGCCGCGTTGTTGAACCGCTTGGCTACCTGATACGGGTGATTGAATGGTGGAAAACGGGCGATGCGCCGGGC
This sequence comes from Arsenophonus apicola, assembly GCF_020268605.1. Classification (NCBI taxonomy): domain Bacteria; kingdom Pseudomonadati; phylum Pseudomonadota; class Gammaproteobacteria; order Enterobacterales; family Morganellaceae; genus Arsenophonus; species Arsenophonus apicola. The sequence continues at coordinate 1,234,337 of NZ_CP084222.1, read as the reverse complement.
ACCTTTCGATTAGACATTGGCGTACTGGAAAGTGGCATTACCGAATCGATGTATCATGAGATTGAAGCGTTGATTGAAGATGCGAAGCCTGCCAGTCGGCACTTATTGGGGCTGTCGATTCAACTGGAAACGCGCGGCACTTTTTTTACGGGTGCGAGTGTCTATCTGGGCGATGAATTAACCGTTTATGCCTACACGCCCGCGTTGATTTGCACGAGTGGCACCGTGCAACAGGGGTTGGCATTACACCTGATTGATACCGTAAGGATTAGCGCATCATGAAATACTTTTGCCTGTTAACCCGCCAGGGCGAACACCGTGTTGCCGAAGCGACAGCACTGGGTACAAAAATCGCCATTACGCAAATGGCCGTTGGCGATGGGGGTGGCTCGTTACCCACCCCAGACACCCAACAGACCCAACTGATTAATGAACGTCGCCGAGCCGCGATTAATCAGCTTTGGGTCGATAAAAATAATCCCAACCAAGTGATTGCTGAGCAGATTATTCCCGAAAATGAAGGCGGTTGGTGGATACGGGAGGTGGGACTCTTTGATAAAGAGAATGTGCTCATTGCGGTCGGTAACTGCCCGGAAACCTACAAACCGCAATTAGCCGAAGGATCAGGTCGAACCCAGACGATACGGGCGGTTTTTATTGTCAGTCATACCGAGGCGGTGACCCTTAAAATTGACCCCTCGGTGGTACTGGCGACCCGACAGTATGTCGATACCGAAATAAATAAAAAAATTGACAAGCAAGCGATTAAACAAACAACAGGGGATTCGCCAACCGATGTTATCAGCCAGGAAGGTGTCACGAAGGCATTAGATACCAAACAACCGATTGGCGATTATGTCACCCAACTGGCCTTTAACCAGGAATTAAACAACAAAATCGATAAGACAAAAATCGTGCAAACAATCGGTAATTCTACTGAAAAAGTAATAAGTCAAGATGCGGTGACTAAAGCATTACAAAATGCGATGAATATCAATACGCTTTACCCTGTTGGGGTGGTTATCTGGTTTGCTCAAAACAAAAATCCCAATACCTTATTTCCTAATACGAAGTGGCAATACATTGGTGAAAATAAAACTATCCGGTTAGCGAAAGCAGATGGCTCTAATGTATTTACCAGCGGAGGCGCTGATGCTATTAAGCTTACCGAAGCGCAATTACCCGCGCATGGACATACCTTTTCAGCAACGACGAGTAGCTATGATTATGGTAATAAAAATACCAATACAACAGGTAATCACGTACATAACTATACCAAAAACAGTGGATATATAGGAGCATCAGGTTCGGCCTGGGTTGCGGCATCCAATCAAAAAGTTAATGCAACAACTTCTTCTAGTGGAAATCACTCGCACACTGTAGCAATCGGCCCGCATTCACATACGGTTTCAGGTACAACTGTAAAAACCGGAGGGGGTAGCGAAATTAATATAACGAATGCTTTTGTTACTTTGATGGGCTGGTACAGAATCAGCTAAGGAATCAAAATGTCCAGAATTTTTAAAGCTTATAATTACACGAGTGATACCTATGAGTTGATTGGTTCTTGCGATGCTTACACGGATGAAACGCATGACATATTGCCTTTTCATACCGAAAAAAAACCGATTGACAAAAAAGAAGGTTTCGCTGTTGTTTTTTAATGAAAAAAATCAGGAATGGGAATATCAGGAAGATCATCGCGGCTTGGTTTTGTTTGATACGAAAAACCGTCAATCTGTCACCATTATGAAATTGGGAAAAGTACCGGAATATTTGACACCATTAGCTCCAAAAAGCGAATTTGATGTCTGGAATGGTGAAAAATGGGTCAAGGATATTAAAGCTGAAAAATTAGCAGAAAGAAAGAAATTAGAAGGTCTCAAACAACAAAAATTATATGATGCCACTTGTGAAATTGCACCTCTTCAAGATGCCATAGATTTAGACATAGCTACGGAAGTGGAGAAAAAGCGGTTGGTTGACTGGAAAAAATACAGAGTATTAGTTAATCGCACTGATACTTCAACAGCACCTGATATTGACTGGCCGATAAAACCGGCGTGATTGTCTGAGCGCTGATACAATGCCAATAACAGGCTTTTATCCCCTTGATGATAGACACTGAATAATATAACGAAATCAGGAATCCGATTATGCCGCAAGACTATCATCATGGCGTGCGTGTGATTGAAATCAATGAAGGCACGCGCTCTATCCGCACCAGCAGCACCGCCATTGCCGGTGTCGTCTGTACCGCAGGCGATGCCGACAGTACCACCTTTCCACTTAATACCGCGGTGCGGTTAACTGACCTCGCCGCTGCGATAGGCAAAGCCGGAAAAAAGGGAACGCTCGGGCCTGTTTTAACCGCGATTTTAGCCCAAACCAACCCAATAACAGTGGTCGTACGGGTCGCCGAAGGGAAAACCCCCGAGGAGACCACCACCAATATCATTGGCACCACCACGCCTGAAGGTAAAAAAACCGGCTTACAGGCGCTGTTATCCGCTAACAACCAGCTCGGTGTAAAACCGCGTATTTTAGCCGTGCCTGGGTTGGATAACCAGGCGGTCGCAACGGCGCTGGCGACCGTCGCCCAAAAGTTACGCGCGATGGCCTATATCAGTGCCGCAGGGTGTCATACCGTGACCGACGCGATAGCGTATCGCAAAAATTTTAGCCAGCGTGAGCTGATGCTGATTTGGCCGGATTTTTTAGCCTGGAACAGTGCCACCCATCGTGAACAAACCACCTATGCCACGGCGTTTGCATTAGGGTTGCGGGCAAAAATCGATAATGACACGGGGTGGCATAAAACACTGTCTAATGTCGGCATTAATGGCGTGACGGGGATTTCCGCTGACCTGTCGTGGGATTTGCAAGACCCGAATACCGATGCCGGATTATTAAACCAGAACGCCATTACCACGCTTATTCGTCAGGATGGTTTCCGGTTTTGGGGGTCGCGTACCTGCTCGGATGAACCGCTTTTTCAATTTGAAAGTGCCACCCGCACCGCCCATATTTTAGCCGATACCTTTGCCGAGGCGCATTTCTGGGCGATAGACAAAACGCTCAGTCCATCGCTGACGCGCGATATTATTGAAGGCATTAACGCCAAACTTCGACGTTTGATTGCCGAGGGGGTTTTACTGGGTGGGCAGTGCTGGTATGACGACAAGGTGAATACCAAAGAAACGCTCAAAGACGGCAAGCTGACACTGGATTATGACTATACGCCGGTGCCGCCGTTGGAAAACCTGTTATTACGCCAGCGTATTACTGACCAGTATTTACTGGATTTTAGCAACAAGATTAAGGGTTAAGTATGGCATTACCTCGCAAGTTAAAAAACATGAACCTGTTTGATGATGGGCAAAGCTGGTTAGGCGTGATTGAAGAGGTCACACTGCCCAAACTGACTCGCAAAATGGAAGCCTACCGCGGCGGTGGCATGAATGGCGAAGCGCAGATTGACTTAGGGCTTGACGGCGGTGCGCTGGATATGGAATTCACGTTAGGGGGTCTTGATGCACAGCTTTATAAGCAATGGGGGATAAGCACCCTTGATGGTGTGCCACTGCGTTTTTGTGGCGCCTATCAGCGCGACGACACGGGGGAAGTGACCGCCGTTGAAATCGTCACCCGCGGCCGATTTTCTGAAATTGACCCGGGTAGTGCCAAGTCCGGCGATAACACGCAAACCAAACTGAGCTTTAAAGCCACCTATTTCAAGCTGCTGTGGGACGGTCAGGAACTGATTGAAATTGATGTAATTAATTTAATTGAAAAAGTGGCCGGCGTTAATCGCCTTGAAAAACAACGCGCCGCATTAGGACTATAACCCATGAAAAAAACACCAAATACCCGAATCATAAACCTGGAAGAACCCATCGCACGCGGTGAAACACCGATTAATCAGGTGACACTACGCAAACCGCAAGTCGGCGACCTGCGGGGAGTCCAGTTAAGTCCGCTGATGCAGATAGATGTCGATACCGTGATGAAAGTCTTACCGCGTATTATGACCCCGAGCTTAAACGAGCAGGAAATGCGACAAATGAGCCCGGGCGATTTTGTCAATCTAGCCAATGAGCTTGGGCTTTTTTTGTTGCCGAAATCGGTGACGGCCGACTTCCCGACGCGTTAACCGTCGAAGCCCTGGAAGCCGATATTGCGGTCATTTTCCACTGGCCCCCGTCTGAAACCGGCCAACTGTCATTGTCAGATTTGCTGATGTGGCGGCATCAGGCTTACCTACGAAGTCAAACGCATGAGTAAAGATTTACGTCTACAGGTCATTTTAAGTGCTATCGACAGGCTCAGTGGCCCCTTTGAGAAAGCCAAAACCGCCAATACCCGACTGGCGAAACAGCTTAAAAGCACGCGCGAGCGCTTGACGCAACTCAATCAGGCGAGCCAAAAACTGACCCAGTTACAGACGCTCAGTGGCAAAATCAATACTCTCGGTCAGGCACTGGAAAAAGCGCGCCTGAAAGGCAAAATGATGGGCCTTGAGATGGCGGGTCTCCAAAATCCCACCCAAAAACAAACCGCCACACTAGAAAAACAGTGGGCCAGCGTGGCGAAACTTGAGCGTCAGTATCAGGGCTTTCTCACCCAAAATCAAAAAATCCGGTCGTCGTTTGATAAAATGGGGTTATCCGTCAATCACGCGGACCAGGCCACCGCCCATATCCGGCAAGAAACGCAGAAATATACGCAGGCGTTAAAAAGCCAGGAAGGCCAGCTTGCCAAAATATCAGCCCGCGAAAAACACCTCACCACCGCCCGAAACCGTTATCAACAGAGTATGAACCGCCGAAGCAATCTACTGTCTCATGGGGCGGGCATGGTCGCCACCGGTGCCGCCACCGCCATGGCGGTCAAACCGACCCTCAATGAAGCGGCGATTTATCAAAAAGAAGCGATTTCCTTTAAAGCGCTCGGGGGTGGAGAGGAGATGCTGGCGGATGCTGAAAAGTTTGCCAGAAGCATGCATATTTTTGGTAACAGCACGACCGAAAACCTGAAAGTGATTAAAGAGGCTTACTCCGTTTTACGCAATTATCATGAAACTGAACTGGTCTCGCCGACGTTGCTTAAGCTTCAATTCGCCACTAAATTTATGTCGTCACATGGCGTCAGTGGATCCGCTGCCGAGGCGTTACGTGACCAGTCACCTGCTGTGCTCAAAATTGCCGAGTTACGTAATGAAATTAACACCCCTGCGCAATTTAAACGCTCGGTTGATATGACGGCAAAATCGATGACCGCCAGTGGGGGGATGGTCTTGCCGGAAGATTATCTGGCGATGATGAAAACGGGTGGCACCGCTGTCAAACAGATGAACACCGATGCGTTCTATTTTGGTATGTCACATCTTATCCAGCAGTTAGGCGGTGACCGAACCGGCACCTCATTAAACAGTGCTTATCAGAATCTGGTAAAAGGCAAAACGACCCAAGGTGCGATGGAAAACCTGATGGGACTCGGTCTCTTGAAAAAAGGATCAGTCAAATACGGCAAAACCGGTCACGTCACCAAAATGAATAACGATGCGCTGGTGAATGTAGAACTCTACAAACGCGACCCTTTTCGCTATCTGATGGACGAAATTGTGCCGCGTATTCGGAAGAAATACCCGCAATTAACCGAATCGCAAATGGAAACCCAAATCGCGCAACTGTTTTCCAGCCGTACCGGCTCGGATTTATTTGTGACGATGTATCGCGAACATGCCAACATTGAGAAACAAATCAAGGCCGGCAATGCCGCTTATGGCCTTGAGCAGCTGATTGCCGAAGGAAAAAAAACCGCCCAGGGGCAACAAATTGAACTGGAAGCCAAAAAAGCGGACTTATACCGTGAGATGGGAAATAATCTGTTACCGCTTTATACCCAGGGGTTGGAAATGCTTAACCAGCAATTGAGTAAATTAGCGGATTTTTTCAAATCTCACCCCACAATGACCCGCTATTTTGGCGTGGCCATCGCGGGGTTTGCGGCACTGATCACCATTGGGGGCGTCATGACATTAGCCATGGCGGCACTGACTGGGCCATTGGCGGCGGTTAGACTGGGGTTAAGCCTGTTAAGTGCCGGCTTGATCCGCTTAACAGCCGTGCTACTCACCAACCCGATTGTGTTAGCTATCACGGCGATTGCGGTCGCCGCGCTACTGATTTATCGCTATTGGGATAATATCGCCCCCTTTTTCAAAAATTTATGGGGAAAAACGTATCGTTTTTTTGCCGACGGCTGTCAAAAAATCAAGAACAGTATTAAAAACTTTGGCAGTGAACTGATTGATAACCTGAAAACTGGCGTGATGGAAAAATGGCAACAGTTAAAATCGCTGTTTACCGAGATTAAAAACACCGTCACCGATTTGTTACCCGATTGGATGGTCTCTGACGAAACCAAAACCTTACGCGCGAACCAATCCTTGACGGTGTTAAATGCCGGTATCAAAGGCGCAGGACTGTTTGATAAGGGTGGTGTTATCCGTCGCGGAACGGCGGGGATTGTTGGCGAGAACGGCCCTGAAATTGTTACCGGCCCTGCGCATGTACTAAGTCGTCGCCATACGGCGGCCTTTGCCGCTGCCGCGCTGACATTGAGTAATGCTTACGCCAACCAGCCCATCCACCCTTTTGTGGCTGATAAAACCGACGCGGCGGTTATCCGGACACCGCACACGAGCGCCCAGTCAACAATTCACATTACCATTAATGCCGCCCCCAACCATTCTGCGCACGATATCGCACAGGAAGTGAGCCGACAACTTCTTAAGCTTCAACGCCAGCAACAGGCGCAACAACGGGGACGGTTTAGCGACAACCCTGAGGAATATTAATATGCCGATGGCCACATTGGGACTGTTTGTGTTTCAGCTTAAAACTGCGCCCTATCAGACACTGCAAATCAATCGGCGCTGGCGCTATGGGTTTAACAGCCGATTAGGTATCCGACCTGCCTTTCAGTTTATTGGGCTGGATAATGACGATATCACCCTATCAGGGGCACTTTATCCGGAATTGACAGGTGGCAGATTATCCATGATTGCGCTCGAAGCGATGGCGGAAAGCGGTAAAGCCTGGCCGTTTCTAGATGGTGAAGGCAATATTTACGGGATGTTCGTGATAGAAGAAATCAGCCAAAGCAAAAGTCTTTTTTTTGCCGATGGCGCACCCCGTAAGATTGAATTTACCCTTAAATTAAAACGGGTCGATGATTCGCTCTCGGCGAAGTTTGGTGATTTAAATGACCAAATTAAGGGGCTTTTCTAATGCCCTTTTTCAACACGGAAAATATCCCGGCGTTTGCGCTAACAGCCGGCAGTAAAAATATTAATCCGCTGATTGAAGGCCGATTGATGTCACTGACGCTGACCGATAATCGGGGATTTGAAGCCGACCAGCTAGACATTGAGCTGGATGATAGTGACGGCAAACTGGCCTTACCGCGACGCGGGGAAACGCTGACCCTGGCACTGGGCTGGAAAAACGAAAGTCTCATCCCGAAGGGGAAATTCATTGTTGATGAAATCGAATACAGTGGCGCGCCTGACCGTCTGACATTACGTGCGCGAAGCGCTGATTTTCGCGCGACCCTCAACACGCGACGTGAAGCCTCATATCACAATAAAACGCTGGAAGAAATTGTGACCACCCTTGCTGGTCGCAATCAGTTAACCCCCTGTATTGATGCGGCGCTTAAACCTATCCGAATTGCTCATATCGACCAGACAAACGAATCGGACGGCGCGTTTTTAACCCGACTAGGTCAGCAGGAAGGCGCACTGGCGACGGTGAAAAATGACCAGCTGTTATTTTTGCAACAGGGGAAAAGTCAAACCGCCTCGGGTAAAGGGATACCGCCCCTGACCTTGAGTCGAAAAGACGGGGATAATTATTCGTTTTCACTGGCAGACCGCAGCGCCTATACGGGGGTGATTGCCAGTTGGCTGAACACCCAGCAGCCTGAAAAAACCCACACCGTTAAAATCGCGCGCAAAAAGCCTTCTGCGTCAACAAAAAACAAACAGGGCGATTATTTTATCGGTGAGGACGGCAATGTACTGGTGCTTTCACACACCTACGCCAATCGTGCCAATGCGGCACGGGCGGCAAAAGCCACCTGGGCAAAAATTCAACGCGGTATCGCCAGTTTTTCGATTCAGTTAGCCAAAGGACGGGCCGATATTTACCCGGAAACCCCGATTAACGTCCGGGGCTTTAAACCCCAAATCGATAACGCCGACTGGATTGTGGTGAAAGTGACCCATAATCTCAATGACAAAGGCTTTACTACCTCGATTGAAATGGAAGTAAAAATCACCGATTTAGAGATGAAAAGTCACTAACTTGCTGGTAAAATAGCTGAAAAAAGGAGAATGTCATTATGATGAATTGCCCCCTTTGTGGTCATGCGGCCCATACGCGAAGTTCCCACCAGATTTCAGAAAACACCCGTGAACGTTATAACCAATGTCACAACATTAATTGTGGCGCCACCTTTGTCAGCCACGAGAGCTTAACCCGCTTTATTTCAACACCGGGTAAGATTGACCCCGTTACCCCACATTGCACCGAGCAACAAATGTCACTCGCCGTTTAGAAGGTTATTCCCATGCAAATAGTCTTCTGTAGTCATGCTTCATTTAAAAAACGCGCTAAACTCGCTTTTACTTACTTTTTTATTGCTCTAAGGGTGCTGAGAGGACGATATGCAACCCTTCGGTTTGATGATTTTTCTACAAAGGAAGACATGAAAAAAGGTCTTGGTTTTATCTTGTTGTTAGAAGATAGCCAAAGAAAAAATAAAAAATTAGCCCTTTCGTCACAGAAATTAGATAAACAAAAAGAAAGCACAAAATGGAATTGGGAATTTTTGATTTGGCCATTGTTGAGTTTGTGGTGGTGGACTTGGATATTTATTTTTATCGGTGAATTATGATGATTTTTTCAAATGAGGATAAAAAAAAGCATATTTTAATCGAGAAATTAAAAACGATCACAGTGGATGATTTTAACGCCTTTTTTCATCATAAAAACATCACAACAATGTGCAGTATGTGTCATCAAGTAGCTGAACAGATTATTGATATAAAATACCGCTTTAATTAAAGCGGTATTTTTAGATGTGGTCGATATGTGGACATCGATAGAAATAAATCCTTTTATTTCAGACGCATAATTCATAATTGAGACGCCGCCTTTGCGGCGTTATTTGTTTTTCAACATCATCAACGGCTTTTTTTACTACGCTCTAATTGTTCACGTAAGTTTGGTGGTGTGCCTTTAATTGTTAAAGTATCCGTTGCCGGATCCCAAAAAACACGCTCATCCAACAACAAAGCATCAAAGTTAATGGTCAAGCCACCACCACTACCTGAATATTTGGTTAATTGTTTGAGAGTCGTACGATCTGCTGGAAAACTTTCTGCCAATTGATAGCCATTTTGTTGAGTAAATTCAGCAAAATTCTGCTCTCCTAAAACGGGTAACTCTTTTGATAAACTCTTTAATTCAATTTCTTCTCCGGCTTGTTGTTGCTCATTACAATAGCGATAAACTTGCTGTCGATATTCCTGCGTTGCTGCCTGGTTTAACTCAGAAGAGTCACAATAATCATTTACGGCTTGCAGTAATCCTTTATTCTGTATTTTAGTATTCATGCCTTCGCTAGCTGATAGAAAATCCATAAAAAAATCAGAAACTTTACGCCCAACTCGTCCTTTTAAAAAAGTTAAATAACGTTCGGAAGCAGGATTTGTTTCCCATTCAGTCAAGTCTATGCGAGCAACAATATCAACATGCGGAATATCAAGATAATGCGTAGTGTTTAACTCTAAATTATCATTAACAAACATACTATTACAGCTATTTAATATGGCTATTAATAAGTAATCTACCGCTAAATAACGATATTGACAAAACAGTACCACACCACCTTCTGCAAATGGATATTTTGCCAATTCATCACGCAAACGAATTGTAGCCGCACGGCTAAATCCCAAAAAGTTTTCATCTCCTTTTCTTAAAGAAACTAAGGCTTCAGCTAATTCGCTCGCTTGATTAAAAGTGGCAAAGGCTTTACTTTTAACGCTATAAATTCGATGCAATTCTGCCATCATTTCTTGCACGATATTATCCGTGCCTAATAAAGAATCACGTAGTACAACCTCTAGTGTTTGTTCATCACGTTTAATCAACTGATGTAAAGCAATCTGGCAAATATCCAGACTCACCATTTACTCCTTATTTTCTTTATGGCATAAAGATCAATGGTATTCAAACATCGATAACCTTTTCCCGCGGTCAAATTGGTATCTATTGATATAACATTTTTGTATTATGGGCATATAATAAGATTTATAACTTATGGAAACGGGTTAATTTAAAATATTACTAAATGAAATTATCCTGTTAATTAGACAAAACAGCTACAGCAAAAAACGTAACAATACGCTAAAATATAAAGCTTTATTCATTCAGGATTTTTATTATGCCACAATCATCCCGTTATAGTGATGAGCAAATTGAACATCTACTCCTAGAATTAGTTAAGGTGCTAGAAAAACATAAAGCACCCACTAATCTATCATTGATAGTATTAGGTAACATGGTAACAAATTTAATTAATACAGCTGTTACACTGACTCAGCGTAAAACTATCGCAGAATCTTTCGCTCAAGCGTTACTTTCTTCCGTTAATGAAGAAAACATCCACTAATTTAGCAGATAAAATTAAAAACATGGTGACCAACTCTCGAAACTATCGTGAAAAAGTCTCCCAAATGATAAGCTGGGGACACTGGTTTACGTTATTTAATATAGTACTCAGTTTAGTATTAAGCAGCCGATATCTGTTTGTTTTTGATTGGCCGAGTACGCTATTCGGCCGTATTTATGCCATTGTTAGTTGGCTTGGGCATTTTAGCTTTGTTATTTTTGCTTGCTATCTTTTAATTATCTTTCCTATTACTTTTATTGTCGGTTCACAGCGACTATTAAGATTTCTATATACTATTATTACGACAACCATACTGACTTTTCTCATTTTTGATATCGCTTTTTTTTCGCGCTATAACCTTCATTTAACGCCGCTACTATGGGAATTATTAATAAATCCTAAAAACGGCGAAATGGCACGAGAATGGCAACTGATGTTTATTTGTGTGCCGGTCATTTTCTTAATTGAGATGTTATTTGCTACCTGGAGTTGGCAAAAATTACGTAGTCTAAACCGTCAACGATTCACTAAACCCTTGGTTGGTATCTTTATCTCGGCATTTGTTGCTTCGCATTTAATGTATATTTGGGCTGATGCAAATTTTTATCGTCCAATAACAATGCAACGCACTAATTACCCGTTATCTCATCCAATGACAGCACGAAAATTTCTTGAACGTTACGGTTATCTCGATCAAGCTGAATATCAACGCAAGATACAACAAGAAGGCAACCCTTCTGCACTGTCTATTGAATATCCACTTAAACCACTTAGCTACCAAAAACAAGTACCAAAATATAATTTATTGCTGCTTGTGGTTAATAACCTTGGCTATCAAGATACCATTGAGGGTATGCCAATATTAAATACTGTTAAAGCAATCAGTACACAATTCGATCAGCACCTCAGTGCAGGTATTCAAAATCAACGCGCGCTATTTGGTCTATTCTATGGTTTATCACCTAATTATTTAGATAGTATTCTTAATAGCAGAAAACCCTCTGCTTTAATTGAAGCATTAAAATATCACAACTACCAATTTGGTCTGTTTTCATCGGATGGCTTTAGCTCCCCCCTCTTTCGTCATGCAATTTTGGCCGATTATTCGTTACCCGAAAATACTAGTGGTAATGATTATCAAACTACCAGTGAGTGGCTTGAATGGCTAAATAACATAGAAATTAATGCCAAATGGTTCTCTTTCCTTAATATTAATGGTTTTGATAACCATCAGTCGCAAAGTGACAATAAAGTACAATTAGATTATGAAATTAAACGTATTCTTGATGCGTTAAAACAAAAAAATATGTTACACAATACCGTTATCGTCATTACGGCGAACCATAGTGGCAATACAGAAACACATGCAACAACAAAATGGCTCACTAACGGTAAATTCAACCTTAAACAAATGAAAGTGCCTTTATGGGTATATTGGCCCAATACCCCGCCACAACAAATTAATAAGTTAACCAGTCATCAAGATATTATGACTACCTTAATGCAACGTTTACTTTATGTTGATAATTCACCAGAAGACTATTCTCAAGGTGAGGATCTCTTTACCCCTAAACGTAACCAACCCTGGGTCTTATCAGGTGATGAACAGGTGCTGATTATGAATTATTCCAATAAAACTCTTTATCTTCATCAAAATGGAGAGGTTTATATCTTTGATGATAAAGGTAGCAAAATAACAGGAGAAAAACCTGATTTGACCCAGCTACTAAAAGCTTTTGCCGAATCTACCCGCTTCAATATTAATTAATGCTTAAAAATCAAGCAGTCGTAGCATTTGCTATTGATTTTAACCAAAAAAACGGTAGTATAGCGAGCCTATATCGGCATGTAGCGCAGCCTGGTAGCGCACCGTCATGGGGTGTCGGGGGTCGGAGGTTCAAATCCTCTCATGCCGACCAGCTTTTACCAAGAAAACCAATCAGTTATGATTGGTTTTTTTGTGCCTGAAATTTATCAGGGGTAAAATTGTCAAAAAATTTCCTTGCTAATTGAATGAGTAATAAATTTTGATTAAAAATAACCCTGCTGAGACATTGATAATCAGATGAGCAATGGGTTAAATTTATCGCTTGTTTTTGCTAAACATACTGTAATTAAACGCACAACATCACCATAGAAAGTTGAAAAAAAAGCCAGCTAAGCTGGCCAAAACACACAGGAAAAAATAATGATGTAAGACAAATAACTAAAATATAAAGCCAATCAATTGCAGCGAATAACGAAACATAACACAAATTTGCTCGAATATTGATCTAAAAACTAATTAGTATGATATTCATCACAGCTTAATACTCTAAATGACAAAAAATGTAATTGTACTGACCTGATGACAAAAAATAAAAATTGTTCACTAGAAAAGCTTTATAATAACATCCGAGCAAAACCTGATAAATTTGACAATTTGGCAACTAAAAAGATAAGAAAAGTTCTGTTCACAACGATGACTGATAAAATAAAACAATTGTCTGATATAAAATTATCGACTGCGATATAGGTAGCATCAATATCACTCTCATGTTAGCTTAGCTACTCTAATAGCTAGGGAAAGATTAGCTAAAACCTGACATAATAGGCATATTATTTTCTTATTGCATAACAATGAATAGACCAGCAAGCTAAGTAGCTGAAAATTATAAATATGAATTATAGTCTTTTCATTTAAGCCATTGATTCTACACTAACCATTTTTATTAGATTCACTAAAAAATAATAGTAGAAATTTTTCAAAAGTCGTGACTATTTTTCAAAGATAGCGCAAAATTTATTTAATATCGCCATTTGATCGAAATTCAATTTATTACTCTTACATGTGAGATAGTCCAAACGTATTTGACTCAATTGCCGCTAGCTGTATCATCTTTTTATATGATTATAAAACAAAATCAATAGTTATTTTTCAGGATTTCTCTTTAACATAGGAAATCATTATTAATATGATAGAAGATAATACGCTGCGATAAATTTAACTACCATAAGAGGATGGACTGTATACAAATTGACAACAAAAAGTATATAATATTGTTTGATGCTCAAACCATCAAACAAGCAATCAATTAACTGATAAAAAGTCTATGTTCATAGGTGGTTATTATGTCAACATTGCGGAATTGGATTACCAGATACTTTCCGAATGATCATCAGAAAACGAGCAAAAGACAAAATGATAAAATTTCTGCATTCGTACGTGTTGACAAAAGTGGTGCCGCTTATATTCCTTCTAATGAAATTGCAGCATTACCCGAAGTAAAAGAAATGCAAAAGATGGCTAGCTTGATAGTAAAACAGAAAAAAACGTGTACAGGGAAATAGCTTGTTAGCATTACTTCTTATTCCCATTTTAGTTAGCGGCTATATTATGATAGTCCAAAATCCCTACCACTACTTTAGATTACACAGGCACGATGGGCAACTTTTATACCTAAAAGTAGCTACTTACGGTACTTTTTGCCTTTTTTGTTCCACAATAATTGCCGTATTAATTAAATTCTTTTTGCCAAATTTTCATTTGATAGATCTGATTGCAAAAAATTTTATCCTAACTGGTGATGAAAGAAATGATCATATCTATGCATTGTTAACATTATTATCAGTCACATCAATTTTATTTTCATGGATATACGTTTTTATTGTTTGGATAAAAAACTATCTACTTGGTTACTTTTACAGCAAAAAACATTTAGCAACTTACAATAAAATATACCAAGCTAAAAATGCGAGAGTACTGAGAAAAACATTATCAAATGGTAGTATCGACTGCATGTTACTTGATGCTTTAGAGTCAACACCTAAACGTCCTGTATTGATAAACCTCTCTTCAAAAAAAGTTTACATTGGTATTATCAGCGGATTATCTGATCCAAACGAAAAAGAACAACCAAATAAATATATCTCTTTCTTTCCTGTTATGTCAGGCTATCGAGACAAAGATACTATGTTGTTAGAATTTACAAATGTATATCCTGATAAAATAAAAGATTTAAATATTGTTGTTTCTACTGATGAAATTTCTCATATCTCTTGGTTTGATTTTAAACTCTACAATAGTATTAATAATTCGGCAGCAAAAGAAGAAAAAAGAAACACTTAATCTAATTAAAATTTGACATCCTCCCCCACCTTCACACTTCGTGACTCAGGAGGGGGATTCCCGTTAGTCGGAGACTATCTGATCGCTCAGAAGCCTGGTTCCTGCTGCTGACGGCATTACTGCACCGTTCACTTCACAGGCTAACACGGCATGTCCTGCCGCTAAAATGTTACGAGCTCCGTTGATATCTGCGTTCTCTGTATACCCGCACTCAAGGCACTCGAATCTACTTTGTGATTGACGATTTTCTTTCGCTGTATGACCACAACATGCACACCGTTGACTTGTATATGCCGGAGGCACAGCTAATACCTGACCACAGCGCCATAGCTGCTTGTACTCAAGCTGACGGCGCATTTCATACCAACCCTGATCCAGTATCGAACGGTTAAGTCCTGATTTTGCCCTGACATTCCGTCCGTGCTGCTCTTGTGTACCTTTTGCCGATTTCGACATGTTACTGACCTTTAAGTCCTCAATGACGATCATCGCGTGGTTTTTGCTGATTTCACTGGTGACTTTGTGAAGGTAGTCTTTGCGGATATTGGTTATATGCGAGTGGAGACGTTGGATTTTTCGCTTCTGTTTTTTCCAGTTATTGCTGAATTTAACTTTACAGCTTAACTGACGCTGGAATTTCGCCAGCTTTTTTTGGTTGGTTTTAAAACTGTTTACAGGTTCAAACACTGTGCCGTCTGACAGCGTGGCGAGTCTGGTTACACCTGCATCCAAACCAATCATTGTTGCTGACGAATGAGGCTGAATGTCCATTTCCAGTTCGACCTGAAACGATATATACCAGTGTCCCGCATGTTGGCTAACGGTTGCGTTTTTAATCTTACCGTACAGCTTTTGCGACTGCCGGAACTTTACCCATACCAAACCTGACGGTAATCTCACTCTGCCATTATCGAGCTGACAATATTTATCAAAATTAACAAAACGAACTGAATCACGCCCGTCATTTTTCCTTTTAAATACAGGAGCTTTTGCTGCCAGTTTTTTATCAAAGCAGCGTTTCCATGCCCCGTGCAGATCTTTGAGTTTCTGCTGAAGATTATCCGTGTAGGCTTCTTGCAAAAGGAATGTTCCGGCTTTTTTTCCATTCTGTGAGCATCCGATTTAGTTCAAACGCTGACGGTAGTTTACCGCCGGATTCAATAATGCGTTGCGTCTCTGCTAGCCCGTAATTCCAGATAAAACGAGCGCATCCGCACAACTGCCGCAAACGTTGCGACTGTTTTTCGGTTGGTTCGAGTCTGAATTTGTAGGCTTTTAGAATTAGCATTATTACTCAGTGTGTAGTAAATTATCTCACTATCTTACCGTATATCCGGTTAATTTCAATGCAAAAATATAAAATCAACCGTTCAAGACATGCAGCGTTTCTTTTACATGTTCACCTTGTCTTTGTGACTAAGTACCGAAAGAAAGTACTCAGTGGCTTGCACTACAAAGCATTTCATCAGTATGCAGGTGAAGTGTGTCGCGACTTTGGGGCTGATTTAAAGGAAAGTAACGGAGAGTCCGATCACGTTCATATGCTGATCGAGTACCCGCCCACAGTGCAGTTGTCAGTACTAGTAAACTCGCTGAAAGCGGTAACGTCTCGTCGTCTGCGTAATGAGTTTCTAGACTTGCGTGGGGCTTACGGCAAGCCAGTGTTGTGGTCTCGATCATACTTTGCAGGTTCGTGCGGGGGAGCACCGCTGGAAGTTGTTAAGCAATACATTCAAAATCAGCGTGGCTGATCATTCTTCGGGCTTTTCAAGCCCGACCAAATTCCCCTCCCACCTTATGTCGGTGGGAGTACCCTTTGGAGGTTAAGATAGGATTAATGATTTCTATTTTCGTCGTGGAATAACAATATTAGATCAATCATAAAACACAACAATAATATATCCTATGAGTGATTAATGCTAAGTATAAAAGCAACATTATAGGTAACAATATTATAAAAAATTCAAATAGTTAAAGTAAAAAAACGACAAGCCATTAGATTTAAAAAATAATTTAATTTTCACAAAATTATTGTTTAAAATTTTATATAATAAATTAAATTGATTTGATTTGATTTGATTTGATTTGATTTGATTTGATTTGATTTGATTTAAAAAAATCTAAAACATATTTCCATATATTATAAATTAATAAGTACAAGAAGTTTTAATTATATTTTAACTAATCCAATTACTAATATACTATGGCTTAATCATTTTTGAATTTCTAACTTTTGTGAATAAAAAGCCACATTCAATTTCCATATAAAGTAACTAATTTTAATACTATGCTGAATATTAATATCAATTTTCACATTAATATTTACGATGATAACATTAATCATATTAAATATAAAACTTCACTTGTCTAAATTTGTGATATTTTCTAACACCAAGCAAATAATAATTAATATAAAACTCTAGTAATATTATCTCATAGATAAGAGCAATAAAATTATTTAAAATTAATTGATATTATTAATGTATTGTTGATAAACTTATTTTGTTTATTATTAGCCTAAAAAACCAAGGAAAAATAATGAAAAATAGCTTGAAAATATTATCTATTATTTCTTTACCTCTTATTCAGTCATATTCATTTGCTGATGTAACCACTAGCGATAAAGCGGTGGATAAATATATATATAACAAAAATGGTTTTTTTACAGCATGTCATTTTGATGACAAAATGGGAGAAAGATTTTGTTGGGACAAAGACGGTCTTGTTGATGACAATGATATAAATATCTAACTACGAACCAAAGTAAACAATGAAATTGCTATAGTTGATTATAACGATATCATTTATATTAGTCTCAATCATTGTGCTGTGGTGACAAGGTAAAAATAGGGATTGTTTAACATACTGCCTAAAATCAAATTAAAATATTAAACACTTTTACTCAAATGATTTTAAGATATCGATCTGCTAGTTTAAACATCAACTACACATTTCCCTCATAGAGATTAGGATTGATATCAAACGAAATATCTCACAGATGTGCCTATCTACCCAACAGATATCGGCAATAAATAGATATTAATGCTATAAAAGCACCCCAGAAATATCCCAGCCAACATAAGGTGCTGTGGGATACACTAAATAGCTTTTAACTTATTTGGTGCCGGCTACCGGAGTCGAACTGGTGACCTACTGATTACAAGTCAGTTGCTCTACCAACTGAGCTAAGCCGGCGAAATTTGGCGGAAGGATAGAGATTCGAACTCTAGGATGGTTTCCCATCGGCGGTTTTCAAGACCGCTGCCTTCGACCGCTCGGCCATCCTTCCATGGCGCGGAATTATGGCGAAATGTGATGACCTTGTCTAGACCTTGAGAGAAAAAAAATTATTTTTTTTATCATTTGTTCAAAGTTTGATCACTAAAATTATACTATGCGAAATTACCTGTTAAAATAATAAGACAGAATTGTTTAATTAGTAGTCAATACCCTGATTTTTTTCTTGTTTAATAAAAAGGCGCCTCTTCTACCAATGGATTATAATCAACCAACTTTACAACTTTCATCACTAACTCGCTTTTTTATAATGTTTATCAGCTCGCTTGTATTATTGTTATGTTTATTTGCCTACAATTACTTTCATAATTGGATCAATAATAGTCAAAATGCAATGAGTAACATCACTAAACAACTTGAATATGAAATTGAAGATTACCGTTATTACGCAAGTCAACTCTATTATATTGCTAACGATGGTGAAGATGAAACTAAGAGTGATACCCCCTTACCAATAAAATTGCGCCCTGATATTTTTTGGATCAATAACTATGAGCGACATGTCGATGCAATTATTTTTGGTCGGCAAAATAATACGAATATCAATCTGGCATATAAATTATCTAACTATATGGGCATAATATGGGGCGCTAAAAATGAATATAGTTCGATGTACTATCTTAATGGTCCTGATAATACACTTTTATTGGTAACTACCCATTCGATACTAAAACCTGAGATACGCTATAAAGAGAGTTATTTAACTTTAACTGCAGAAGAAAAACGCTCTGAAATGTTGACATTATCATCGGCAATAGACAAACGTGAAAGCTTGTCCGACATTCATCGTACACGCCCTGATAATTCATATTATTATACTTACCGTACCATGTTTAACTCACCAGGCCAATTAACCACTATCATAACTTTTGAATTACCAATAAATTTATTACTGTCAAAAAATATAAATCCTGAATATTTATCAATTGCTTTTTCAAATGAAATAATGCACAACAATGGCAACCTAGTTGATATTGAATTTAATGGCCTTTCACTACAATTTACCCAACCTATTCCTGGAACAACTTATCTGTTAGTCTATCAATTACCAATAAAGGATGTTTTATGGGATCTTTTATATAATAACTTATGGGCCATAATCGCCATTTGTTTTTTTACGACTATTTCTATTGTTGGCAGTTTACACATTAGGACGCGTTTTATTGCCCCTAATCAAAATATGTTCCACGAAATACAAATTACAAACACAATTAGCAACTATATTATTTCAAACATTCCTATTGGTTTCCTACTTTATAATTTCTCTACTAATCGCAAAATTATGAGTAATGGGATAGCTGAATTGCTTTTACCCCATATGGATTTGATACGTATTCGTGATATGGCAATCCAGCATCATGGCGCCATTCAAATTTCAATTGAAGATACTATCTATGAAATAAAATTAATAAATAATCAATTATTAGATAATACTTATATGTTTTTTATTCATGATCAAGATAAAGAAGCATTAACAAATAAAAAATTACTAATGGCTAAACATGAATATGAAAAAAATATTCAAGTCCGACGCTCGATGCTGTCGAATATGTGTAAGGAGATCCAAACTCCCATCATAGAAATTAATAGTCTTATTTGCCAACTAAAAGAAGCTTCTGATAATCACAACATAAAATATTTAATTAATGAATCATTAATTAGAATACATTATATCGTTAACTGGATAGATAATATTGCTCTACTTAATACCATTGAATCTGGTGAATGGAAGTTAGAGCAGCCAAATGAATTTAAACCAGTCTCAATCGCTGAGATGATGAATAAGATACTAAAAGAAAAAATATCACTGATTATTAATAAAGGTCTTTCACTTTACTATCATAATAATTTAAATTATGAACAATATATCACCTCAAATAATAACGCTTTATTTAAAATTATTTTACTTTTATTGAGTTATTCAATCAATACAACTAATTTTGGTAAAATTACTGTTATTGTGAACTATGAAACTAAACGTCTATCCTTTGAAATCATTGATAGCGGTATCGGACTTAATGCAATGGATCTGGCAAATATTCACATGCCTTTTGCTAGCTCCACAAATAATGATGGCACCCTATCCAATTCAGGAATGACATTTTATCTCTGTCATCAGCTATGTTACCGTATGAAAGGTGAATTTTTCATAAAAAGCAAAGTTGGAATTGGTTCTCATTATACTGTGACATTGCCCTTAGAATTAGAAAATGAACAAAGTTCTAAGCTATTACCTCTTCTTGATGGTGTTAATATACTGCTTGATATTAGAAATCCTGAAATCCATAAAATTACTCAGCAGCATTTAATGAGTTATGGAGCTCATTATTCTGATATAGGCAAAAATAATTGTCACTCATCCTATGATTTATTTATAACTGATCATAAAACAGAATATGATAAACCGACAATTTATCTTGTCGATAATATTATTAATCATAGAGTAGTAAAACAAAATTTGATAAAATGTAATTTCAACTTTAATGATGAGCTTATTAACGCAATTTCTATCTTAATTGAAGATAATTTGATTGCAGAGCAAGAATCAACAGATAAATCAATATTTACTATCATCAATCATAACAATAATTCAGACCCTATAATCCTTGAGGATTATAAAAAAGAGCTTTCTGATAGTGACTATCGTAATTTATTCCTTACTACAGTACCTATAGATATTAATAAGCTGTATACTAACCAAGAAAAAGGTAACTTAAAAAAACTAAAAGATACAGCACATAGACTAAAAGGTGTTTTTGCTATGCTAAACTTCGAGCTTCTTAAAAAAGCATGTGAACAATTAGAACAGCACATAGCAGATAATAATGAATTTGAGATTTTAAATAGCATTAGAGATATTGATATCTTTATCAAAAAACTAATGCCAGAGGGTAACCAATAAAATGAATAACCTTAATGTCATTATCGCTGATGATCATCCTATTGTACTATTTGGTATAAGAAAATCTCTTGAGCAAATCGAGGGAATTAATTTGGTTGGTCAATTTGAAGACTCCACATCTCTTATCAATAATATAGCTAAACTTAATGCAGATATTCTAATTACTGATCTTTCGATGCCTGGTGATAAATACGGTGATGGAATTACATTAATTAAATATATTAAACGCCATTACCCTAACCTATCAATCATTGTCCTTACCATGAATAATAATCCTGCAATATTAAGTGCTGTATTAGATTTAGATATCGAAGGCATCGTTTTGAAACAAGGTGCACCTGCAGATTTACCAAAGGCATTAGCAGCCTTACAGAAAGGAAAAAAATTCACTCCTGAAAATGTGTCGAAATTATTGGAGAAAGTTAATGCTAATGGTTATGGCGATAAACGTTTATCACCAAAAGAAAGTGAAGTGTTGCGCCTATTTGCGGAAGGCTTTTTAGTCACCGAAATTGCAAAAAAACTTAATCGAAGTATTAAAACAATTAGTAGCCAAAAAAAGTCGGCTATGCTAAAACTTGGTGTTGAAAATGATATAGCATTATTAAATTATCTTTCTTCAGTCACAATAGAGAAAGAAATTAACTAGTAATGTGATAGTAAATAAAAAACTGATTGATCCTAATTTTATAGGTAATGAATAAGATTAATCGGTTTTCCATTCTGTTTTATAAATTAATAACCAGTTGAATTTTAAAATAGTCCTTAATTATTATTTTCTTGTGTTGTTAACATGCTAGCATCGCAACACTTCATCAGCGATTGCTTTAATTTTTTTAATGTAACCGGTTTGGATAGACAATCATCCATTCCAACACTTAAGCAACGCTGTTTTTCTTCTGCCATTGCATTTGCAGTTAAAGCAACGATAGGTATCGCATAACCTTCTTCTCGAATTAACTTTGTCAAACCATAGCCATCCAGATTAGGCATATTCACATCTGTCAAAACAATATCTATATTATTTTGTCGAATATAATCCAAAGCAATTAGCCCATCTTCAGCAAGTGCTATATTAAAGCCTATTGATTTCAGTTGATCGGCTAGTAAACTTCGGTTAATCGGATGATCATCAACAATCAATACCGTAAGAAAACATAATTTTTTATCTGGTAGCGACATTATTGAAGATTGATTAGCAGCTTCGTGCTCACTATTTTCCATCACTAATTGATCAATAAAATTAGCTAATTTATCAAGTTGGTAAGTATTATGAAACCAATCATTTTTCGCATATTCCTGCGGTTCACCGATAAAAGTTGAAAATAGCCTAAGCATAAATTTACTTTCTGTCACTAAGCTTTCAGAATCGGTGATAATCAAATCATATATTTTACCTTTACTGTGTTCATCCCAAACTGTCGTTAGATTAAAGCCATTGTAGTTTAAATAAGTTTGAAGATAAGATCGCAGATGATGATTAAAAAAATACAAACCAATACTAAAATTTTGCCGATATTCTGGCTGTCTATAAGTTACATATTCACTATCAAATAAAGGCAACCTGACCGTAAAGCTACTACCTATACCAACTTGACTGTTAACTTCAATATCACCATCCATTAAGTTAATTAATTTTTCACAAATAGGTAAGCCCAAACCGGTTCCCTGGGAAAAACTTTCATTATTAACTTTAATTTGAAAGAAAGGATCAAAAAGTTGCATTAATATATTATCAGGTATGCCAATTCCAGTATCCCTAATTTCAATATAAATATAAAAATCTTTTATAAAAATATTTAAAAGAATAAAACCAGTTTTTGTAAATTTAATCGCATTACTTAAAATATTAGAAATAATTTGCTGTACTCGAACCGAATCAGCATTAATGATGTCGGGTACATTAGGATCGATATTGTAATAAATGGAAAGACCCTTTTTGCCTATTAGAGGAATATAATTAGAAATAATAAATGAGAAAACTTCACGACAATTAAATGGTGCCGGATCAATATTAAGTTGCTTAGATTCAATTTTTGAAAAATCTAAAATATCATTAATTATTTTTAATAATAATGATGAAGAGTGATCCATTGTCGCCAATAGACGATCTGCTTGAATGGGTAATTCATAAGATTGTAATAGTTCTAAATTACCGATGATGCCATAAAGTGGAGTTCGTAGTTCATGACTCACTGTAGCTAGGAACATTGATTTGGCCTGGTTAGCTTGCTCTGATGCCTGTGCCATATTATGTAAAGATTTTTCCATCTGAACGCGAGCACTAATATCAACCAGAACACAAATAGCGACTTCCTTATTTTGATAGCGTGAAATAACATAACTTATTTGTAAATGAGTATGACTGGTGGTAACAACATCAATATAGCTACTAGATTTATCTTGGATAATTGATAGGATACGGCTTTTATCATCATGACTTAATAATCGAAAATAATCATGGGCAAGTTCATTACTCAATATATTAACACCATCAACCAGGCGTAAAATAATGATACCAACCGGCGCTGACGCTACTATTTTATGATTAAATTGTTCATGTTCTTCTAAACGTATGGCATTATTTTCTGCCGGTAATAACATCTTCCTTTCTAATAGCCAGATCAAAAAAGTGATTAAAATAAATGAGATTATATTTAAGAGTATGCCGTTTATAATTGACAGCTTAAACTCATTAAGAATATCACTAATAGGCACAGAGAAAACCACACTTAATAGCGAAGGTAGTAAGCGATTTTTATAAATTAATCGACTAAAATCATTATCATAACCAAAATGAAAGTTTTCTAATTTATAAACATAATCATCAGATCTTAAATTGCTATCATAAGGAAAATGCAATACTAATCTATTATTTGTATTTAAGACAAAGGTACTAATGGGTCTTTCATAACGTAAATTAAACTGCTCCAGTCGTATTGAACGTTCTAAACCAATTAAACCAATCAAAGTCCCTTTATCATAAATAGGCGCTAATATGTAGAAAGAGCCATTATCAGTTCCCGAGGCTGGCGTGATCCAATAAATATTTTGCTCTCTTCCTTGTGCTCTCAAACTCATATAAGTTCGCATATTTTCATGGATTATTTTTTTTAACGACTGGAGACTGGTAGTACTGTTTCGGATAGCTAAATCAATCATACAATTACTTTCTGGGCCAACAATAAAAACTGTTTTTAAGCCTTGTGGTGGCACAATATTATTTCGCCAAAAGGAGAATAATTGATTAAATGCAACTATGTAATTCTTTGATGTTTCGTGCAATTTGCTACAATCGGCATCTGCCGTGAGGGGTAAATAGGTGAAATTAAGTTGTTTCGGCAACACGGGCATATAATTGGGATCTAGCGCTAATTTTTCGATATGGCTATCTACCATATATTGGATTGACCTTAGGGTTTTATCTGTGTAATTCACATATTCAACCATACTGTCATAAGTGGATATATACTGTTGATGTATATTAGATTTAACTTTATTAAAAATATTAAATAGATAAAAAAGTGTTATTACTGCTCCCATTATCCACAGCATAACGCCGAGAGTACGGAACAAATAGCGAGAAATTTTTAATGACGTTCTAAATGAAGATATATATCTCAAACACTGTCCTAACTATAAAAGAAGTGTATTAATGGTAAAGCATATACGATAAGCGAAATAATAAAAAGTTATCACTAATAGTGAATTGACATAAATCGTAAAAACGGGCACCTAAAGTGCCCGCACAGACAAAGCTAATCGATCATTCATTCAGCGTAAGATTTTCTATGTTATTAATATCAGGCTCTGCTTTTATTCTAATTGTATCTTCTGGCAATATTTGGTTATCATCTTCCTCTTCTTCAGGATCAACAACACGCTGTAAACCAACTACTTTTTCATCTTCAGCAGTACGAATCAAAGTGACACCCTGAGTATTTCTTCCGACAATACTAACCTCTGCAACTCGGGTACGCACCAAGGTGCCAGCATCAGTGATCATCATAATTTGATCAGTTTTTTCTACCTGAATCGCCCCAATTACATTACCATTACGTTCACTAACTTTAATGGAAATAACACCTTGGGTAGCCCGGGATTTTGTTGGATACTCACTCTGCTCGGTTCGTTTACCATAACCATTTTCTGTAACGGTTAAAATATCACCTTCACCACGAGGTACAATCAATGAAACAACCTTATCCCCTGCTTTTAACTTAATACCTCGAACACCCGTAGCAGTGCGCCCCATCGGACGAACCGCATTTTCTGCAAAACGAACTACCTTACCCCCAGCAGAGAAAAGCATTACCTCATTTTTTCCCGCGGTTAAATCAACACCAATCAATTCATCACCTTCATTAAGGTTAACGGCAATGATCCCGGCGCTTCTAGGACGACTAAAATCTTTTAGTGAAGTCTTTTTAACCGTGCCACTTGCCGTCGCCATAAATACATAATGACCATCATCAAATTCACGTACCGGTAAGATTGCGGTAATCCGTTCATTTTGTTCTAATGGTAATAAATTGACTATTGGGCGTCCACGCGCACCGCGGCTAGCTTCCGGTAACTGGTAAACTTTCATCCAATAGAGCCGGCCACGGCTCGAGAAGCATAGAATTGTGTCATGGGTATTGGCAACTAACAAACGCTCAATAAAATCTTCTTCTTTAATTCGCGCTGCCGACTTACCTTTACCTCCACGTCGCTGTGCTTCGTAATCAGAGAGTGGCTGATATTTAACATACCCTTGATGTGATAAGGTAACGACTACATCTTCCTGGTTAATTAAATCTTCAATATTAATATCTGCGCTATTTTCAGTAATTTCCGTGCGACGAACACCACGATACTGTTCTTTAACAGCTTCCAGCTCTTCACGAATAACTTCCATTAAACGTTCTGGACTAGTTAATATATAGAGTAATGCTGCAATCTGTTTTAACAGCTCACGATATTCATCTAATATTTTGTCATGCTCTAAGCTGGTTAATTTTTGCAAACGCAAATCAAGAATTGCCTGAGCTTGCGGTTCAGTCAAATAATATTGACCATCTCGCACACCGTATTGAGGTTCGAGCCACTCAGGACGAGCTGCATTATCACCGGCGCTTGCCAACATGGCAGAAACATTACCTAATTGCCAAGGACGAGCAATCAAGGCCAATTTCGCTTCATGAGGCGTCGATGCTTGGCGGATAAGTTCAATAATCGGATCAATATTTGCTAATGCAACAGCAAGCGCTTCCAATATATGAGCACGCTCACGCGCTTTACGCAATTCAAAAATAGTCCGCCGAGTGACCACTTCTCTACGGTGGCGAACAAAAGCTTCAAGAATTTCTTTTAAGTTTAAAAGTCTAGGTTGACCATCACATAAGGCGACCATATTAATGCCAAATGAGACTTGAAGTTGGGTAAGGGAATACAAATTATTTAGTACCACTTCGGCCACTGCATCCCGTTTTACTTCAATCACAATACGCATGCCATCTTTATCAGACTCATCACGCAATGCGCTAATTCCCTCAACACGCTTGTCTTTAACCAATTCAGCAATTTTTTCAATTAACCGGGCTTTATTAACCTGATAAGGGATTTCGTTGACAATAATTGTTTCACGTCCATTTTTATCATCAACTTCAATGTTGGCACGTGCACGAATATAGACTTTGCCACGCCCAGTCCGGTACGCGTCGATGATACCACGGCGACCATTAATAATCGCTGCGGTTGGAAAGTCAGGACCTGGAATATACTCCAGTAATCCTTCAATACTAATATTTTCATCATCGATATAAGCCAAACAGCCATCAATAACTTCACTAAGATTATGAGGTGGAATATTGGTAGCCATGCCAACAGCAATACCTGAAGAACCGTTAACCAACAAGTTTGGGATCCGTGTTGGCATAACATCAGGGATCTGCTCTGTACCATCATAGTTAGGGATAAAATCGACAGTTTCCTTATCTAAATCCTCCAACAGCTCATGGGCAATTTTTGCCATGCGTACTTCGGTATAACGCATGGCAGCAGCAGAGTCGCCATCAACAGAGCCAAAATTACCTTGCCCATCAACTAGCATATAGCGCATTGAAAAAGGTTGTGCCAGACGAACTATCGCATCATAAACAGCACTATCACCATGAGGATGGTATTTACCAATGACGTCACCGACTACACGGGCTGATTTTTTGTAAGGTTTATTCCAATCATTACCTAACACATTCATCGCATATAATACGCGACGGTGAACAGGTTTTAATCCATCTCGTACATCTGGAAGGGCGCGTCCAACAATTACAGACATCGCATAATCCAAATAAGAGCTTTTCAGCTCCTCTTCGATATTGACTGGGGTAATTTCTCTTGCTATGTCACTCATGGAGCCACTGTCCCTCATACTCCTTATTCATTAAGGAGTAAAATTATACCACAAAATCGCCATTTTATAAAAACAGGAAACGCATAATGATCAATAAAACATGTATAATGACCTAATGCCACTATACAGTCTATGTTAATAAAAAAATTAAGGAGTAAATTTTCTGATGAATAACAAAAATTCGCTCAGTCAGGCCAATGTTGATCTAGCTGAAATCGACAAATTTAGCTCTGTTGCCACTCGTTGGTGGGATCAAACGAGTGAATTCCAACCACTTCATCGGATTAATCCATTACGTTTAAATTATATCTTGCAACATGCTGATGGCCTGTTTGGTAAAAAAGTTCTCGATATCGGTTGCGGCGGTGGGATCTTATCAGAAAGCATGGCGAAAGAAGGTGCCCTGGTAACTGGAATTGATATGGCCACAGAGCCACTTGAAGTCGCCAAGCTCCATGCATTAGAAAGCAATGTGCAAATTAACTATCTACAAGAAACCGCTGAAAGCCATGCAGAAAAATACCCTAAAACTTACGATATTGTCACCTGCATGGAAATGCTGGAGCATGTGCCTGATCCTGAGTCAATAGTTCAATCATGTGCAACATTAGTCAAACCAGGCGGCCATGTATTTTTTTCTACAATTAATCGTAATAAAAAAGCCTGGTTATTAGCAATCATTGCCGCTGAATATATTTTGAAAATGGTTCCCAAGGGTACGCATGATGTGAAAAAATTTATTCGACCTTCAGAACTACTCAATTGGGTAGATAAAACATCTTTACAAGAACAACATATCACTGGATTACACTATAATCCTATCAGCGATAAATTTTTCTTAGGATCGAATGTTGATGTTAATTATATGTTGCATTTATCCAGTACCAAAAATTGTTAACATTTGCTGAATAAAACAGCAATCAGTTGGTCATTACGAATTTATTTTTCACCATTGCTGGTAACATAAATTATAATATTCTCCTATTATCACACAGAGTTATCGGCTAATTGGCAAAATTCAGCGCTGGATAATTGCTAAAAACCCCATTGTTTATACACTTGATAAAAGTAGCAAATACCATTATCTTGTTAGTATAAACGCAATCAAACACTATATATTGTGTTTACTACTCTCCTGTTTAGTTCAAAATACAAACTTAATAAGCGATTTAACAGCACGCCGTTTTGTATTTTTGTTATTAATCCTCGAGGGTAGTGATCAATAAATATTTAGCTAGTTAATTTTAGGTGTATCTACTCATGAACCAAAGTCTGTTAGTCACTAAACGTGATGGACATAAAGAACGTATTGATCTTGATAAAATCCATAAAGTCATTACCTGGGCAGCTGAAGGGCTAAAAGATGTATCCGTTTCACAAGTGGAATTACGTTCTCAGATCCAATTTTATGATGGCATCAAAACTTCCGATATTCATGAAACCATGATCAAAGCGGCGGCAGATCTTATTTCAGCTGATACACCTGATTACCAATATCTTGCAGCGCGATTAGCTATTTTCCATCTACGTAAAAAAGCCTATGGCCAATTTGAACCACCTGCATTATATCAGCATGTTTTACATATGGTTAATATAGGTAAATATGATAAACATCTGCTCACAGATTATTCAGCAGAAGAATTCGAGCAGATGGATAGTTTTCTAGATCACTGGCGTGACATGAATTTTTCCTACGCGGCAGTTAAACAATTAGAAGGCAAATACTTGGTGCAAAACCGGGTAAGCGGTGAAATTTATGAAAGCGCTCAGTTTCTTTATATTCTTGTTGCAGCTTGCCTTTTTTCACGCTACCCAAAAGAGACGCGGTTAAACTATATTCATCGCTTTTATGATGCAATTTCCACTTTTAAAATTTCACTACCTACCCCGATTATGGCAGGGGTACGCACGCCAACCCGCCAATTTAGTTCATGCGTATTAATTGAATGTGGTGATAGCCTCGATTCAATTAATGCCACCTCCAGCGCGATTGTGAAATATGTTTCTCAACGAGCCGGTATTGGTATTAATGCCGGTCATATTCGCGCGCTAGGTAGTCCAATTCGGGGAGGTGAAGCGTTTCATACCGGCTGTATTCCTTTCTATAAACATTTCCAAACCGCGGTAAAATCTTGTTCTCAAGGCGGCGTACGTGGTGGTGCCGCTACGCTATTTTACCCTCTCTGGCATTTAGAGGTTGAAAGCTTATTGGTTTTGAAAAATAATCGTGGCGTTGAAGGCAATCGTGTTCGTCATCTGGACTATGGCGTACAAATTAATAAACTCATGTATGAACGTCTCATCAAAGGTGAAGAAATTACCCTATTTAGCCCTTCTGATGTTGCCGGCTTATACGAAGCATTTTTCGCTGATCAAAATGAATTTGAACGTTTATATTTAAAATATGAACAAGACGCAAGCATACGCCAGAAACGTGTGAAAGCGCTCGATCTGTTTTCACTTATGATGCAAGAGCGAGCCTCTACGGGTCGCATCTATATTCAAAATGTCGATCACTGTAATACCCATAGCCCATTTGATCCTAATGTTGCACCAATTCGCCAATCAAATCTCTGTCTAGAAATCGCCTTGCCAACCCGACCACTAAATGATATTAACGATGAAAAGGGTGAAATTGCACTTTGTACTCTTTCCGCCTTTAATTTAGGCGCCATTAGCTCATTAGATGAATTGGAAGAGTTAGCGATATTGGCCGTGCGTGCATTAGATTCACTCCTCGATTATCAAAACTATCCGATTATTGCGGCGCAAAAAGGCTCTATGGGTCGTCGTACTTTAGGTATTGGTGTCATTAATTATGCTTATTATTTAGCAAAACAGGGTGTTCGCTACTCCGATGGTAGTGCCAATAATCTAACCCACAAAACCTTTGAAGCGATCCAATATTATTTATTGAAAGCATCCAATGAACTGGCAAAAGAGCAAGGTGCTTGCCCATGGTTTAACGATACCACTTATGCAAAAGGTATTTTGCCGATTGATAGTTATAAAAAATCATTAGATGCACTAACATCTGAACCACTGCACTATGATTGGCAAACTTTACGCAAAAATATCAAGCAATATGGTTTGCGTAACTCAACGCTTTCCGCATTGATGCCATCAGAAACATCTTCCCAAATATCTAATGCCACCAATGGCATTGAACCACCGCGCGGTTATATCAGCATTAAAGCATCAAAAGATGGAATTTTGCGCCAAGTAGTTCCCGAATACGAACGCTTGAAAAATGATTATGAATTATTATGGCAAATGCCCAACAATGACGGTTATTTGCAGTTGGTTGGTATTATGCAAAAATTTATTGATCAATCTATTTCTGCTAACACTAATTATGATCCAACCCGTTTCCCAAATAATAAAGTTCCAATGAACCAGCTACTGAAAGATTTATTACTCGCTTATAAATATGGAGTAAAAACGCTTTATTACCATAATACCCGTGATGGCGCAGAAGATACCCAAGCCGATCTTGAAGAGGTTATTGAATCTGCTGATAGCGATTGTGACGGCGGAGCTTGTAAGATTTAACGTGAGGACGTATGGAATACCAATATACAACATTTTCGCAAACCAAAAATGATCAATTGCAAGAACCTATGTTCTTTGGGCAGCCGGTCAATGTTGCGCGTTATGATCAGCAAAAATATCCTATTTTTGAACAGTTGATTGAAAAACAACTCTCTTTTTTCTGGCGCCCAGAAGAAATTGATGTTTCTCGTGATCGTATTGATTATCAAGCGCTACCTGAACATGAAAAACACATTTTCATCAGTAATTTAAAATATCAAACACTATTAGATTCTATTCAAGGACGTAGTCCTAATGTAGCACTGCTGCCCCTTATTTCCATTCCTGAACTTGAAACCTGGGTAGAAACCTGGTCATTTTCAGAAACTATTCATTCGCGTTCCTACACCCATATTATTCGTAATATTGTTAATGACCCATCAATTATTTTTGACGATATTGTAACTAATAACGAAATTTTAAAGCGGGCAAAAGATATCTCAGGTTATTATGATGATTTAATTGAGATGACCAGCTATTACCATATGTTAGGTGAAGGCAATCATACCATTAATGATAAAAATGTAATCATTTCTTTACATGAGCTAAAAAAACAACTCTATTTATGTCTAATGAGTGTTAATGCGTTAGAAGCTATTCGCTTTTATGTCAGTTTTGCTTGCTCATTCGCCTTTGCTGAACGCGAATTGATGGAAGGAAACGCTAAAATTATCAAATTAATTGCACGTGATGAAGCACTGCATCTCACAGGCACTCAGCATATGTTAAATCTAATGCGTTCCGGTCAAGATGATCCTGAAATGGCTATGATTGCCAAAGAGTGTGAAGAAGCATGCTATCAATTGTTTGTTCAAGCCGCTGAACAGGAAAAGGAGTGGGCAGAGTATCTATTCTCTGGTGGTTCAATGATCGGTCTTAATAAAGATATTTTATGTCAATATATTGAATATATTACCAATATTCGCATGCAGGCGGTTGGATTAAAATTACCTTTTGAAACTCGCTCTAATCCTATTCCATGGATCAACGCCTGGTTAGTTTCTGATAATGTTCAGGTAGCACCACAAGAAGTGGAAGTGAGCTCCTATTTAGTAGGGCAAATTGATGCTCAGGTTGATACCGATGAACTACGTAGTTTTGAGTTATAACTGTTATGGCTAGCTATAAAATTACCCTGCGCAACGCGCAGGGTAGACAAATTCCTTTTCATACCGAACAGCATACTAGTCTACTTGATGCCCTTGAACAGAGTAAAATTCAGATTGAATTTCAATGTCGAGAAGGCTTTTGTGGTGCCTGCCGGCTTCGTCTATGCAAAGGGAAAGTGAGATATCGTCATAAACCGATTGCATTCATTGATAAAAATGAGATATTAGCCTGCTGTTGCCAACCCCTTAGCGATATTGATATTGATAGTGATTAATAACAGCATCAGACGCTAACAGTAAAACTATTTACGCTTTTTTAGCAACCACCAGTAACATCATCGGACGCCGTAGTTCATCCCTCATGCCAGCAATTTTATCTAACAGATAATCAGCCGGCTGAGGCTCAATAAGTTGTTCAATTGAAAATCCAGCCGTTAATAAACTGGT
The DNA here is from genome assembly GCF_020268605.1 of Arsenophonus apicola. Taxonomy (NCBI): domain Bacteria; kingdom Pseudomonadati; phylum Pseudomonadota; class Gammaproteobacteria; order Enterobacterales; family Morganellaceae; genus Arsenophonus; species Arsenophonus apicola. The sequence goes on along the minus strand of NZ_CP084222.1, from coordinate 1,201,746 downwards.
TAAATAAGTTGTTAAAGTTTTATGGTATTTAGTCACTTTATGACCGAGAAATTCTGCCTGACGAGCCCCTTCGCTAAAATAGTTATCTACAGGCCAATGAAGCTTAGCGCCGGAATGATCATAACACCAATCTTGGGAACCATGAGCAGTAAAAACCGGGTGCTCGAGCGAAAATATAAACTGGCCTTTTTCTGTTAAACAAGCGTGGATTTTGTGGCATATTTGCGCAAAATCGGCGACATAATGTAACGCTAACGAACTGACGACTACATCAAAGCTAGCATTGGCAAATTGCATATCCTCTATCGCTTGTTGCCGATATTCAATGATTGTAGGAAAGGGATTTTTTTCTTTTGCCACCTTTAACATTTTCTGCGAAATATCTGTGCCAATCACTTTTATCGCACCCTGTTGTGCTGCATATATACAATGCCAGCCATAACCACAGCCTAAATCCAATACTGATTTACCTTGAAAATTAGGTAATAAACGTTGCAATGCAGGCCATTCGCCGGCGGCATCCAATCCATCAACAGAACGCGGAAATTGGCTATAGGCGATAAAAAAATCATCCTGATCATAAATATTTTCTTTCATAACTAAAATTCCAATGATTGGTATAAAATTAGCTTAACTATCACTCACTAATCGAATTTTTATATTATGCCTGATCATTATTCAATTCACCAATACTCAATCTCACAATGTAAACATAAAGTTCCAAATAATGTAATATTAATTTGACACACACTAAGCAATCATTTACTCTGCCGCTATAATAAACTTAGCGATAAAACTCAGGATCACTTGTGAAAAATCCCACACTGGGTAGTATTTTGATTGTTGCTGGCACAACAATTGGTGCAGGTATGTTAGCGATGCCGCTTGCCGCATCAGGCGTTGGCTTTCCCATGATAGCGCTTATGCTAATTGGGCTATGGGCTTTAATGAGTTATACCGCGCTACTGTTAGTCGAAGTATATCAATACAATCCTTCATATTTAGGTTTAGGCTCTATTGCCAAACGGTATCTTGGTTTACCGGGAAAAGTGATAACCAGTTTAAGTATGCTACTACTGATGTATGCATTAGCGACGGCTTATATCGGCGGAGCAGGTATTTTGCTCGCGAATAGTCTTTCATCTTGGATTGGAATAAATATTAACATCAATTGTGCTATTATTTTATTCACTCTTATTGGAGGTACGATTGTCTGTATTGGTACGC